>JAOZSP010000028.1 GCA_029939615.1 Candidatus Izemoplasma sp.
AAATACCTCCGACTGGACTTTCACCAGTTAGATTAGTACCATGCCCGGCACACATTAAAAGCCCCCAATCACAATAATTTGTGATTGGGGGCTTTATTTTTTACTCATTAATTAGCAATTGTAATATATCATACGCTGTTTCTAGTTCTATTAATTCGTCATCAGTTGGTATATATCCAATATTACTTTCAAAATCAAGTAATAGATCTTCTAATGTTTTTGTTTTAAAGTCAAATGAATAATTCGGGTTATCGATAAATAAATCAGAATATCTATTTTGTAGTAAATCTAATGCTTCCTTATCTTCGTTTGATAGTGTTATCTCAAGTTTTATCTCAATATATGATAACTTAGCTATTGATGATGATTGGCTGTTAAGAGCAATCTTCATTTCAGAAATTAATTCTTTTAACATGTTAAATGTTACAATGTCTACTAATGTTACTGTAATGGAATTGTCTTCACAAAGATCGTTAAACTCTTTTGAGCTTAAGTCTATAATTTGCGAATGTCTGTATAAAGAATCTGCTTCTAATTGATCTACTATATCCAATACTTGTTCATAGGCGATTTTCTCTTCTTGTGTTAAATCTGTTTCCATAATTTTCTCATACAAAATAATAAAGTCTAGATATGTATCATCTATTTGATACAAAATATCGTAGTTTGGTGTATTAGAATAAGACATTCCACTCCAACCATAATATAGATTCTCATAAATTACTGCGGTTGGTTCATTTATGATATCTTCATTTGAACCACAGCCACTTAAAAGAACTAGTATTCCTACTAAGATTAATCCTGTTAGTTTCTTCATAATACACCTCCTCAATTATATAATATCAATTTAGTTTGACAAACTCGTGACAATTACTTATCTTTTTATTTTTATATTTATCTTCGCAGTAACAAAGCCGTTATCATTAAATATTTTATAGTTGTAATTGTATATATCGCATATTTGTTTAACAATAAATAGTCCTAATCCTGTTCCGCTCTTACTATTGTTTGAATTGTTAGAACGATAAAAAGACTCAAATATTTTCTCTAAATCTTTTTTAGGGATTATACCTTTATTCTTAACAACTAAAATGTATTCATCATTTAAAATCTCACTATCAATATATACACTTTTACTAGTGGTATATGTTATTGCATTCTTCACTAAATTAGTAACTAGAATCAGTAATAATTCATTATTGATTATAACTTCTTCTTCAATTATTTTTTTATGTATCTTCACACTATTTAGTGAAGCAAGTTCTTCTAAGGAATTAAAATTATTATTAATAATTTTAGTATAACACGTATCATTTACCTTGGTCTTATCTTCAAGACGAAGTGAATAGGTTAAATCCTTAGCTATATTCTCGATATAAGCAATTTGTTGTAGAAGTTCTGGTAAATACTTATCTTTATCTTTAAAACGGCCAACACCGTCAACCATGCCCTCTATCATTCCTCTCATAACTGCGAGAGGAGTTTTTAATTCGTGGTTAATTGTCATTATTAAGTTTTTCTTTTTCTCTTCTTGTGTTTTTTCAAAATCGATATCATCACTTAACTTATCATTCGCTTCATTAAGTTCTGCGTATGATTTTTTTAAATTAAATGTCATTTCATTTAAACTACTAATTAAGTCTCTAAATTCATCTCTTCTTTTTATCTTTAAATTACTATCAAAATTAAGGTTTGAGATATCTTTTGCGTATTTGTTTATTTTTCTTATGGGTCTTGAAATATTAATTGAAATTAAGATAGATATTAAGATAATTGTTCCTAATAGGAACAGTGATTGTGTGATATTAATGTTAGTTAATACCTTGTCAACGTTTTGAAGTGATTGAATTTGTGTTGAAACAATTAAATAGTCTCCTATAGAAAATTCATAAATGTAGTTAATGTTAAATACATCGTTGGATTCTTCAACGTAGTAAATTAGTTTTCCTTCCTTGATTGCCTCTTCACTATCATATATTCCAATAACAAAGTCAATAATCTCTGGTTCACTTAGGAAATCAGGACCTAATTTCTCACTTATTCCTCCATCTTTATATCTAATAAATGAAGTCTCACTTCTTGATAAGGCATATAAATCAGTATCTTCAAGTAGTGTCTCGTTGTTAATATCAGTTACTGAACTATTAATTGCGTCTTTTACAGCTTCTATATTTTCATCAATATACATTGGTGAAAACTGTTTATAAGATATGTATATGCTTATAAGAAAGACAATTGAAAAAGTAATTAATAACATTAGAAATGTTTTAATAAAAATATTTACTTTCATAAAATGTCCTCCTCATCAAATTGTTTTTTTATTTTTCGAACTTGTAACCCTCTTTAAATATTGTCTTTATATAGGTTGATGCCTTTTTTAGTTTTTGTCGTAATCGTTTTATATGGGTATCGACAGTTCTAACATCACCATAGTAATCGTAGCCCCATACTTTATTTAATAAATCATCTCTAGTAAATAGCCTTCCTTTATTACTCACAAATAGTACAAATAAATCCCACTCTTTTTTGTTTAAGATAATTTCCTCATCCTCAACTAGTATTTTATGTTTATCTAAATTATATTGTAAGATACCATACTGTATAAAATCACGATCATTCTTTTCATGATATCTTCCAAGGACTGCTTCAATCTTTTTTATTACAAGTTTTGGGCTATAAGGTTTTGTTATATATTCATCTATCCCTAAATTATATCCCTTCAACTGATTTTCTTCATCACTTAAAGCTGAAAGCATAATAACTGGGGTTGTTGATTTTTCTCTTAATTTTTGACATATTTCAAATCCTCCAACGTTAGGAAGCATTACATCAAGTAAAACTAAATCATAAGTATGTTCTTGAATACTTATTAAAGCTTCAAGACCATCATAGATTTGATCAATTATCGCAAACTCATATTTGTCAAAAACATAATCATATAAAATATCATTTAAATGCTTTTCATCTTCGACTATTAAAATTCTCAATTTTCCCACCTGCCTTTATATAAATATCTATTATAGAATACCACAAAACGGGTAATTTGTTAACTAATTAGTGGTAAATACGGCCTTCAGTAAACGACTATACCTTTTTAAAAAATAGAATCCAATTGGATTCTATTTAATTATTCACTATCTTCATAATCTGTTATTACACAACTTGACTCTCCGTACTCCTCATATAAATAGTTAAGAACACTTTCATCATGTAAAAATGCTTGTTCTTGAACATGATCAAGACCAGCCTCTCCTTGTAAATTGTCGTCTATATAATAAAGATATACTCCATCCAACTGATAAACAAATGTATAAGTAACTTCGCCTTTAGTACAAACAGCTTGAGATGACCCTTCTGGAATTGTCATTTCATCAGGAGGAGCTAATAATCTTTCTCTAATAAGAAAACAGCCATTTAAAGAGACTAACAAAAATCCTATCAATATCATTAATAATCCTTTTTTCATAGTAATACCTCCCGATAATACTGTTTCATCTATATTGTAAATAATGTCAGTCTAAACTATAAATAGAGATATTCACTTCATTCCATCAACTAGCAAAAAAACTTGTTTTGTCCTTAAAACGATATTTTCTTATTACTGATTTCATCATAAAAATTTGCATAATTGTCCTATTTTTCTTTAATCTATATCAATTATAATATCATTAGTATCTAATAATGATGGGTTTCCATATTCTGGGAATTCAAATTCTCCCGTTCCAGCTCTCTCTAAATCTACAAGCCACTCTCCTGAAACTTTTTTAACAACAATTCCACCATTATTTGTAAGCAAGTACATGTTCACATCTATAACACTAATTAATGATGATAAATCAGTCCACAATATTTCTTCAGTTTCACTACAAACATTTAGAGCGCAGTAATTTGCTGCAGCACTCCTTATCGCTAAAGCATCATCTAATATTGCTTGTTTTTCAGCCACAATTATTTCGGCTAAAATAGCAGACAACGTCACCTGACTTGGTAAAATTGACGATTTATAAACCGTAAATCCCCAAGTAACAGCTTCAATCTGTGCAGAATCATAAACACCATTACTGTATGCATATCTAACTTCGACATATTCTCCTTGATTTTCTACATATAATGCACTCGCACATTGATTTGACATACTATAATGTGGTTCAGCGTAATAATAGTTACCTTGTTCGTAAAGTTGAAAAACATCAAATAAACTACAATTTGTAGCAACTGTGTAATCGCGATAATAAATAGTATCCCCACCAATAGTGATTCCACTATCTACATAGTCAAAATCAGCCGGGTCATCATTACATCCTGTTAAAAACATAGATAATATAAATAAAATAATAATCATACTTCTTTTCATATAAAACCCTCCTTTTCACCTATTTTAATTATATTTTATTATGTAGGGAAATTCAATAACTCTTGAAAAACTTCTTATTTATGCTTCTTGAGTGATTTTTTATATAAAATTAGTTATAATACATATTAGGTGATAAAAATGACTAATAATATTAATAATAATTTCAATTGGAAATACTATGTAACATCTCTTTTTCCAAGCATTAAATCAGCATTTGTTAAACTCCCAACAATATATATAACTATTATTGTAGTTTATATTATTACTATATTTAATATATCTTCTACTGAATACTTATTATATGGTTCACTTGGATTAGGGATATCGTTAAAAATCATGATTAATCTATTGTTAAAAACAAAGATTTCAAAACCACTAATGATAAATGTCTTCATAGATATCTTAGGTGGGTTGGGTGTAATCTTATTCACTGGATTTGGTATTGAAATCTCTATTTTAATTTTAACTCTAGTCTATATTCTTTACTACTCATTCATAATGACTGTCTCGTACTCTAGATTAAGTTTTACAACGGATTCTATGTTAAAAGATCTACAAAAAAGACACAATAAAACAGTAAAAAGGAATGTTAAGAAGAAGGTAAAAAAATAGTAGTATAAGTAAAACTCTTATCAAAATTGATAAGAGTTTTTGTTTGCTTAAATTTTAAACACATCTAATAATTCTTGATTAACTTCTGCTTGAATAATATCACTATCAACTAATATATTATAAAAATCTTTTACTTTAGCAACTAATTCATCTCCGGCTACATACTTATATGTAACACGATTTAAAAATAATTCTACATCTTCACTTTTAGTTCTCATCATGTCAAATGCTAAATCAGAAGCTGCTTTTTTATTTTTATTAACCCAATTAATTGATTCTTTTAATTCCTCAGCAATTATAGCTACTATTTTAGGATGGTTTCTTACAAATTCTCCTTTAAATACAACACCAGCATTCGGGAATAGACCAAATCCTTTATTTATATCATTCCATATTTCACCATAAGATATTTCCGAATATTCAATATTTCTTTTCTTTAAATTGTTTATTGCAAAGCTTGCTTCTGGTTCTCTAAGTAATAGTGTATCGATCTTGCCATCAATAAAATCACGATACATTTCATTAGGGCGACCAAAAGGTTTACCATATTTAAATGTATAATCATTTATATTCTCATTTGAAGACTCAATTAAATACTTAGTGATTTTAGCAGGTGGAGCATCTTCAAATAATGGAAGATATATATCTTTCCCTTTTAAATCTGCAAATGATTTAGCTGATTTATCTTTTGTTAAGATACTGAAGTTATCCCATACAAATACAGCTGGCATTTTAACATCTACACTTACTAATTTAGTAGCTGTTATTACGGCAGTAAAGCTAATATCAGCTTTCTTATTAACAATCCAACCTAGATGTTTTTCCGTTTCTTCCCATATTTTAAGATTTTCAATTTTTACAACTTCACGTAGTTTCTTAGACTGAAGTAATTTCATAATAATAGGGTATCCAACAGGTGTTGCTGATTGAATAGTTATTGATGGTTTATTTGCATTTAAATCACTAGCATCATTAACCAAAGAAGCTTTTTTTGTAAAATAAACCCATACTTCATTAAGCTTTTTATTATCAATATCATAATCAAAATCAAGTTCAACTAGCATACTAATTAATGGATGGGGTACAAATGTCTGAATAAGAATGAATCCTTCACCCTGTTCAAGTTCATATGCTTTTTTCAAAATAATATCAAAAGGGTCTTCTTTCATCATTCTAACATCTAGTTTTTCATATTGATTTTTAATTTGTCTATCTATCTCGTTATCATTGTAGATAGATATTATGTAATTTCTTATATTTATTTTCTTAATATTGTATAAATAGCCTAAATTCTTAATAATGTCTATTAAAGGAAGACTCATTTCACAAATAGAAAAATTTACCGCTTCTTTGGAATTCAAATCTTTTAATAACGCGATTGCTTTTTCTAATTCATTTTTTTCCTCTAAAGATATATTAATATTTTTATCAGGTGATTCCCAAGTGATTTTTGATCCATAATCAATATCCTTTTTCTCAGTAATACTGATACAGTTAGGAAAAGACGCGTTCAAATCATCCTCTAATCCTAATACCCCATTTATATAATGAAGAATTTCACAAACAGATAACTTAGTCATTTTAGCTGCATCATTAAATGTGGCAAATCTCGCAACTGTATTCCACATAACTGGATTATATAATCTTTCAAATTTTTTTGATAACTTTACAAGTTTATAATTTAATACTGGATACTGTTCAAGTGTTTTACGGATGTTATCTGAGGCCTTAATAGGTTCCATTTTTTCATCCAAAGTAACAGAAATAGCTCCAACCGGACAAATTTCCAATGCTTTTTGAGCATTATTTTGCTCTTCTATTGTGCTTGGTTGCTTAACTACATATGCTTTTTTGTCCTCAATATCATACACTTTTGGTGCAACTCTAAGGCAAGCTTTACAGTTTATACATTCTTCACTAACTAAATATTTATTCATAATAACACTCCTTAAAAGTTCAATTAATATTTGAAGTCTTTTTGCTTACAAACTCAATTTATGATATTTTAGTTTGTTTGTCAACTATATTGCAATTTTTACAAATAAGAAACCTTGCATTACTCTAAATTGTTTAAAAGATTCTATTAATTTTATTCTCGTTCCACGTTTATGAGTATTAATCAATATTACTATCCAAATTAAACATCTTGGTTTCCTCTTTATACCGTTGTATAATTATTATGATCTCTTTACTTAGCGAGGAGGACCGTATATGACAAAAGAAAACTATATTCAATATCAGGAAACCCAAAAATCAAGAGTAGTAAAATCAATTATGTTTTCCATTTTAGCTGTAATTTTTATGGTTGGATGGTTTATGCTGTTTTCACTTTTTCTTGACACTTATTTCCCAAATCGTGCAGAGGAAAAAATTCCTTTTTTTACTAGTATATTAATGCAATTTTTGACGATTGCACCTCTTCTTATATTTATTAGTATTGGGCTTAAACAGTCTAAGGGATTATCTGATTATTTTGCGTCAAGTCATGTTAGAAAACCAATAAACTATAACTTTAAACTTATATCATTAGATTCTATTAAATCTAGAATTAAGAGTGAGAACTATAATTTGATTCAGGATTTTACTTATCCTTCGTTATTACTTTCTGCATATAAAAAAAGAAAAAGCATCACTAAGAATGATACATATATTTTCTTCTTTAATTATGATTTCTTCAATGTAAATTATTTAGACAGTATAAAGCAAAATCTTGAACAAAAATTTCAGAATGACAAACACTTCGCATGCTTTATTTTTGTTATCTCCGAAGAATCAGATAACGCATCAAAAGATTACTTAAGTTATGACATAGAAACTTGTGATAGTCGTTTTAATATTAGTCTTTATGAGAAACAATCAAACCAGTTCTATTTTAAACATCCGTTTATTTCAGGGAAAAATGATGGGACAGCTAACATAAATAATCATAAACCTATTTACGATATATTTATTGGGCACTCTTACAAAAGATTAGGAAAAACAGTTAACATATAAAGAAGAGCCTATTTCATTAAGCTCTTCTTCTTTATTTATATTTAATATTGCTCAAATCAATTTCAAATCGACATACATAATCTCCATCGAGCGGTGTTTTTAGCAACTTCACTTCTAAATCCTGTTCAAGAATGATTTCAAAAGGATATTTTGCAAATCCACCAGAACAATAACACCATTCTTTAGAAATGTCTTCTTTTTCATCTTTAATATTTTCCCTAACAAAACTACAGTGACAAGCGTAATATCTTTTTAACACATCGTTTTCTTCACTCAGATAATTATTTATGTCATATGGTATCTTAGTAACATAAAGTTTTTTGTTTTTAACAACTCCGCTCAATATTTCTTGATTGGATTTTACATATTCAATAGCTTCTTTTGTGATTATTTGTTCAAACCAAACTAAATTATTATCGTAGTGTTTTTGTAGTTCAACTACTTTTCTATTATGTCTATCTTTTAAATAAGTTTCTAATGATTCTGAATTTTTATAAAATTCTTTTTCCTTGTTAAAACTCTCTTTTGGTATTTTGTGATTATTACCAGACAATATCTTATTACAAGAATTTCTAGGTAAATGCTTATTTAATATATCCATAAACTCTTTTGTGTAGGTTGGTAATACTGTTGAATCAAGTCCAAAAGGTGGCAACTTCATATTCTTTATTATCTCTTCTTGTTTGGCTTTTGACTCATAAATTGTAATTCTATCCAAAATACTTTCGAAAACACCTATGGAGTTAAAATACTTTGTCATATGGATATAAAGATCTGATTTATTAATATAATAATAGTATCTAGCAATGTGAACTAGATTATTATAAGTATTTTGTTTAATACTAATCAAATATTCTGCATATTCCTTAATATCACGAATATTAGTTGCATCTATATCTTTCCCGATAAACTCCTCAAAAGTTATTACTGTATTTAAGTACTCTATAACCTTAGATTCTTCTAGTTTATAACTTTGATACTTTTCAATAAATATCTCTCTATTCAATTTAATCACTCCTATACAAATTCAATTATATCAAATATAGTATATATTTTAAATCTTCCTTTAAATATTTGCTTATTTAGCATATAATATTCCTGTTATAAATCTTTACAAAAGGAGTTCACACATGAAAACTGAATATCGTTTTAAATCAAGTTTTATCACAAAATCATTCCCAATAATATGGATTATTATTATCATCTTTGTCTACTTTTATTCAATGATGAGTTTTATTAATCAACAAGCATATAGTTATATGCTTATATATTCAGTAATATTTATCTTCTTTATCTTTATGTTTAGATATTTTTATATTGTTTATTTCTTAAAACATCCTGTGTTAGTAGTCGATACAAAACAATTAGTATATCGTAGTCTGCTTGGTCTTAAAACAATACCTTTTACTGAAATAAGTAAAATTGAGAAGAAGTTTACTTTCTTTGTTAAATATATATCAGTGATTTCTGAAAATAATTCACCAATAAATATTCCCATCGAAAAATTTAATGATAGCTCTGAGGATATTTATAACTTAATCATGCAAATGTATAACAGTAGTAAAAATACTGAGCAACTTTAATATTATTAGGAGTGATTTTTATGTTTAAAACAGATATGCGTCTTTATTTTTTAATTCCTGTTGTTTTTGTTAGTATTACATTTGTTTTTGCAGTAATTAGTTTTGATATTATTGATGTTGCTACTATAATGTTTTCCTCGTGGCTTTTACTATATTTTGTTTTAGGATTCATAAAGAGAAAAGATGCTTTAACTATTGAAAATAAAAGAATGTGTGTTATAACTCCTTTTAAAACAAAGGAGTATGATATTAGTAATATTAAACGTGTTTACTGTACACAGGCAAATGGTAAAATGCTAAAAGCTGTGTATGAGGAAAATGGTAAAACATCAACTATTACTCTTTGTAATAATTTATATAAAGCAAAAATTGAGGAGATTAGAGATTATTTAATTGAACATTACTCTCATTTAGCTAGTGACTTTGAAGACGCTATTTAATAGTAAAGGAATAATTTCAATTGAAATTATTCCTTTTTATATTATTTAGCAAAAAGTCACCTATACTTCCGGTGTTTGTCCCTCATAAGTATATTCAAACTCAATATAATCAGCGTAGTAGAGGTGTCCGTTAATTTCAATTTCTACTAATACACCGAAGTAATTTACACCATTTACTAATCCAATTTCGGCTACAAAATAGCCATCACTTTCAGGGAGAATATTTCCTTTATAAAATTGATCCCCCTTAAAAATCGTATATACAGCATCTGAATGCCCCACGGTTCCTGAAATTAATAGTTTATCTTCATGAATTGAAGGTACAAGTGTATTATAATCTGCGGATATTATAAAAGGTATCTCTACAGATGTCCATACAATATCATCTATATTATAACTATATGTTTCCATATAATCTAAAGCTAACGTTGCCATTTCATAATCTCCAATAGTTCCATCAAGTAACTTTTGATACTGCAGTTCTAGACTATCAAAATCTACCAAAGCACCTAGTCCTATAAAAATAAAGGTATCATATTGAATTGTTCCTTCGTCATTTATATCATTTGCGTTATCTCCACTATTATATAGACTAAATCCATTAGACAAATTGTAAGTTATATACCTTTCTTGCTGTCCTGGAAAATTAGGATCTGCTACATAAATTTTTCCGTCATTTGATTTATACGCAAGTATAGCATGTCCACTAACAATATCATCACTATCATCATGGCTATAAATCGCCATAAATTGTGGATTACCAGTGATATACATTGCGTATAAAAATGCATTATACGCTATTAAATCACTATTTATACTGTAATCTATAAAATCAATGAATTCATCACTTGTAAAATCAATTTCATCTTGGATTACTGATGCGTAACGATATGCATCGTTATCATCATACCAAAAATCAGATGTATCGTTGTCATAAAGCCCCCATAAATTATCTTCACCATTACTTGTTCTAGTTAAATAATAATAAGCACTAGTTAGTGTTTGCCCAGCACAGTGTCCATTTGGAGCAAGTGAACTACCATAATTTGAAAATTGCCAATCATCAATACCTGGAATGTATCCTGTATTTATCCATAAATTATATGCTTGTTTATTTATTAAATCCTCCAACGTTATATAAGAAACAATAATACTTGAAAAATGATGTGTCCGAATTACCAACTCTGTATTGCTCAAGTTAACAGGAGGTATTGCCTCTAAACTATCATCTTCCTCATAATAAAAAAAGGCCATCGCATATTCTGTTGTTATATCAATATCAATTGGTATAGTTAAGGTCATAGCTTCTTTTGAATACTCATGTCCATTATCTATATTTATTATAGGAGTAATTGGGTTTATTTCATTTGCTAGATCCACATCATTTACACTTGTTGTTGAAATTTCCACCTCTATTTCACTTGAGTAAGCATTTGCGGGGATACTTAAAGATAATCCAGCAATATCGCTTTTTGTGTCAAATACGGTGATTATACCACCTGTAGTAGGAATATTCCCTGAAGCATCAAGATTACTATTTCCAAAATCAACATGAATTACACCAATAGATTCAATAACAATTATGACAAGTATAAATACGGAAAAAATACTAAAGATCATATAAAACTGTTTACCGTGTAAACCTAGTTCTTTAAGTCTACTAAATATCTTCATATTGTTTCCTCCTTGAGAAATTTAAAGAAGTCATCTTGTTTATGTTCTTATATCTAATTATAGTTTATTCTAGATATTGTTTACTGTCAATATAAGAAAATGTTATACTAGATAAGGATGAAGAAAGAAGGAAGTGAAAAGATGTTTCTAATATATTTATTAGATGTATCAATTGGACCAATGTTGATTTTTATTGGTGTTTTACTGTTTTCCATTATTGGAATGTCTGCATTGCTAATGTTTGTTGCAATTAAGATGCTTCGTAAAATAAAAGAAAACAGAGAAAATAGGAATGCAAAGTAATCTTATATTTCAGCTGTTTTTAGCACTTGTATTAACGGTAATTATTGAATTATTCGTTGCCTTTTTATTTAGTTTTAAAAGCAAAGATAAGTTAAGTGTAATTATATTGGCAAACTTCATAACAAACCCTACACTGAACATAATAGTAATGGTAATGTATATGCTATTAGGATTAACAAATGAAATT
>JAOZSP010000181.1 GCA_029939615.1 Candidatus Izemoplasma sp.
AGTAACTGATTTACGTCAAAAATGTCGTAAATTAGCTCAAGAGAAAAAGCTTGATTTAGTAGTTATTGATTATCTTCAATTACTAAGTGGTACTACTAAAGAAAATAGAGTTCAAGAAGTATCGGAAATAAGTCGTATTTTAAAAGAGATGGCAAGAGAACTTAAAATCCCTGTTATCGCATTATCACAGTTATCAAGAGCGGTTGAACGAAGAGAAGATAAAACGCCAATTATGGCTGATTTACGTGATTCTGGATCGATTGAACAGGATGCGGATATTATCTTATTCTTGTATCGCGATGAGTATTATACAAAAGAAAAATCAGAACGTCCAAATACAGTTGATGTCATCATTGCGAAAAACAGACAAGGAGCTACAACTGTAAGAAATATTCGTTTGTTATTTAATAAGGCGTGTAGTTATTTTGAAAATTCAACAACAGACTATGACAGCCCACTTGGAGACATTTAATTTTTTAATTAATTTTATTTTCTAAATAAACTTTGTAACCTAGGTTACAAAGTTTTTTTTAGTGTTCCTTTATAATGATAGAGACAAGGAGCTGATTGTATGAATTACATTTTACCGAAAATCAAAAGAAACGGCTTTAATAGTGAAGAAGTAAGTGCTAAAATACAATCGTTAATAGATAAATTAACTAGAGATTTAGAACTTAAAAAAGAAGAGTATTTATATATATTAGACAATATATCAAATAATGATACAGAATATCTATTCAATAAGGCTTATGAGGCAAAATTACCTTATTATCAAAACCGAGTTTACTTACGCGGATTAGTAGAAATATCTAATTATTGTAAGATGGGTTGTAAATACTGTGGGATTAATTATAAAATAAAAACAATACCAAGATATCGATTATTAAAAGATGAAATTATTAAGTGTTGTGATACAGGATACACACTAGGATATAGAACATTTGTATTGCAAGGTGGCGAAGATAGTTTTTACTCTGATGAGTATCTAGAAGAGCTCTTAAAAGCGTTGAAAAGTAAATACAATGATATTCGCATTACATTGTCACTTGGAGAAAGAAGTTATGAGTCATATAAAAAATTATACGACGCTGGTGCTGATCGATATTTATTAAGGCATGAAACAGCTTCTAGAAGGTTGTATGAACATCTTCATGCATCTTTTATGAGTTTTGATAATAGAAGAGAATGTTTGAGCAATCTAAAGGAAATTGGATATCAAGTAGGTGCTGGATTTATGGTTGGCTCTCCTACTCAAAATAACAAAGATTTGGTTGAGGATTTATTATATTTAAAAGAACTTAGTCCTCATATGGTAGGAATTGGTCCCTATTTATGTCATAGCGATACTGAGTTAAAAGGAAACTTGTCAGGGACACTAACTGAAACATTGATTATGGTAGCATTAGTAAGATTAGTATTACCAAAAACGTTGCTTCCAGCAACAACCGCTTTAGGAACGTTAGATAAATTAGGAAGAGAAAATGCTTTAAAAGTAGGGGCAAATGTAATGATGCCAAATATTAGTCCGACTGAAAGTAGAGAACTATATGAAATATATCAAGACAAAATATGCACTGGGGATACAAGCATAGTTTGCCGCGGATGTATTGAAACAAGAATAAAAGCTTTTGGACATTCTATAGATTTAAGCGTTGGAGATTTCATTGACATAGAGAGGAATGAAAAAAATGATTGATAAAGACTATATTACTAAGTTATTAAAAAGTACTCGTAAACCACAACTAGATGAAGTGAAAAAGATTTTAGATAAAGCAGCAAAAAGAATTAAACTAAATCATTATGAAATAGCAATATTATTAAATGTTCATGATAAAGAAATGATTAAGGAAGTTTTTGATATCGCAGGAGAATTAAAACAAGAAATATACGGTGATAGAGTAGTGATTTTTGCACCTTTATATATATCTAACTATTGTGTAAATAATTGTAAATTTTGTGGTTATAGAAGGGATAATAAATTTGTAAGAAGAAAACTAACACAAGAAGAAATAAAACAAGAAGCAATTGATTTAGAGAAATTAGGACATAAAAGATTAGCTTTAGAAGTTGGAGAAAGCCCTAAAGAAACACCAATTGAATATGTGATTGAATCAATAAAAACGATATATGATAATTCATCAATAAGAAGAATAAACGTAAATATTGCTGCAACAACAGTAGAAGAGTATAAAATGTTACATGAAGTTGGAATAGGAACATATATTTTATTCCAAGAAACATATGATACCGAAGCATATGCAAGAGAACATCCAAAAAGCTTAAAAGGTGATTACGATTATCATTTACATGCTTTTGATCGTGCCGTTGAAGCCGGTATTGAAGATGTTGGTGGCGGAGTATTATTTGGGTTAGCAAACTGGAGGTTTGAAGTAATGAGTTTAATTATTCATAACGAATATTTAGAAGAAAAATACGGGGTTGGATTCCATACTATTAGTGTTCCTAGACTTAAAAAAGCAGAAGGGATGTCTTTAGAAGACTATCCTAATATGATAGATGATGAACAATTTAAAAGACTAGTTACAGTAATAAGACTAGCTGTTCCTTATATTGGTATTATTTTATCTACAAGAGAAACGAAAGAAATGCGTGAAGAATTAATTCTACATGGTGTATCACAAGTTAGTGCCGGAAGTAAAACTGATGTTGGTGGATATCACGAAGAACATGAATTAACCGAACATGATCAATTTGAATTATCCGACGAAAGAAGCGTAATTGAAGTAAATAAGGACTTGATGGAAAAAGGACTTATTCCATCATATTGTACAGCGTGCTACCGTAAAGGGCGCGTTGGTGATCGCTTTATGCAATTAGCAAAAGATGGGACAATTGGACTTATATGTGAACCGAACGCAATAATGACACTAACAGAATATATTATGGATTATGGTGATCAAGAATTAATTGAAAATGGATTAAAATTTGTTTTTGAACATGCTGAAAATATTAAAAATCAGACTGTTAAAGAAAACCTAAAAAATAACATATATAGAATTATCAAAGGGGAACGAGATTTATTCTTCTAAGGGGGAATTTAAGTAAGAACAGACAAAGACTTTTTTAAGAAAACTTCTTTGTCTAACAACATATATTATGGTATCTCAACCTTTTGTATAATAGATATTTTTAACGTTAATTCAGACATATTGAATATGTAAATTTTTTATAAACT
>JAOZSP010000182.1 GCA_029939615.1 Candidatus Izemoplasma sp.
ATTGGTGGAGTTGAGGGTCCCTGAACGATACCCTCGTCCCATAGATATTATAATCTTTTTAGAATATCATGATGTCCAATATCTAACATCAATATTATCTTGTCCTCTTGATAAGTCCAAATAACCCTTATCGACATATTAATACTCGATTCAAATAATATCTCACTACCTTTGATTTTCTTTGTTCGTAAACTAGGATGTTTATGGCTTTCGATAAATAATGAGAGTTTTCTATAGAATGATTTCTTTTCAGCTTTTTGCAGTTTAGCAAATGATTTCTTGAATGTACTAGAAAACAGTATTTCATATTTCATTCTTACTTCTTACTCTCTTTTTTCTCTTCATCGGTTGAAGATTCTAGAAACTTTATTGCCTCGTCAACAGACTTAAAGGGACCAACATTGTATTCAGCAGACTCTTCATTTATTCTCATTACTGAAGCTTCAAGTCTTTTGATATATGATTTTGAATAAACTGCAACAGGTTCTATCTTGATCACACCATTTGTGATTCTGATATCAAGATGATCACCTTCTTTCAAATCTAACTCATCAATAATTGCTTTTGGAATTGTAATTTGTGATTTCTTTCTTAACTCTATAATCATATTGTGACTCCTTTCTATATTTCCTACTTTCTGACTTTCCAACTATATTTTACCATTTAATACTAATAAGTGCAAATAAAAAAGACATTATGTGCCTTTAATTATGAATGTTCAATACATGATTTCAATAGAGACTCAAGTTTACCTATGGATTTGATCAACTGATCAAGGTTCAACTTATACCATTTAGTTCTGTCCCAATTTTTAGTTTTATGGGCACTTATAATCCCTAAATAGTTATTTAATTTTGCACATTCATACTCTAAAAGAAATCTCTCATAAGTTAACTTGAAAATCTCTTGATTTATCGAATCATAATACATTTTTATAATGACATTTTCCCACAATTCATTTACCCAAGGTGTTTTTTTATTAAAGTCACCAAGTAATCTACCTAAATCAAGAATATATGGACCATTTCGACCTGTCTCCCAATCAATTATTTTCACATCATCATCACAAGACACAACAAAGTTTAATGGAATTAAATCACCATGAGTAAAAGTTGTTCTTGAGTCACTCAGTATTTTCTGTGATTTCTTAATTGTATTGATGTAATGTTGTGTTAAATCATTATCCAGCAACTTATCAATTGCACCATCTTCTCTTTTTTCCCATTGTTTAATGTTTGAAAGTCCTTTATAGTTGTTTCCAAAAAAAGAATGCATATTGGCAAGTTTTTTTACCAATTGTTCAACACTACTTTTATCAAGAGGTGAGTTCTTCTCATCAATATATTCCATTGCAATCCAAGTACTATCCTCTTCCTTCTCTATAAAGTATATTTTTGGTACAATACTCTGATCATAATACTCTAACAAATTGTATGAGTTGATTTCATTTTGGTCAATTGTTTTCTTTAATACTATTTTTGTTTTATTTGATTGTATCACAAACACGTCGTATTCCCTCTCATATTCCTCAGAGTAAAATTGCTTTACTGAAAAGGGGATACTTACTAAATCGATTAATTTTTTATTCTGAAGTATTTTACTAGATAATTTACTTTTAATGAGTATCATATTAATCTCCTTTGCACAAGCACATGTATTCTGTCACTGTTTATTATACCACAGCTTACTGAAATAAAACTTTAGGATTCAATATTCAACACTACTGGCGAGGGATTCAGAGTCGCAAAAATTCAACTTAACCCTATTGCAACTATAATCAATAAAAAATTCACATAAAAATGTGCTAAATTTGTGTCTCTTTTTATTCCAAACAAAAACCGAGAAATCTATACACAGCTATACATAGCCATTAAACTCCTCGGACTAGGGTACTATTGGTGGAGTTGAGTTTGACCAACCCCTTTCCCATATAAAATACCTCCAAAGTATCTTACTATAATCTAATACTAATTCTCTTAAAGATTATTTCTTTTTTTACAGTGTCCACTTTAGAGGTATCATATCAAGAACAATTGTATACAACATCATTTTGTAAACTTAAATTAGGAGGTGACAAGATGGCAAAGACAGGAAGTAGAATACCCATAACTATGTGTGATCCTTCATTTGCTAGTATTTAACCAATCACACCAACTAACATAATTAGTAGTGTAAAAACATAAATATGTTATTATCTTATAGTTTTTCTATTGGAACAGTATTTCCTCAACTTAAAGTGTCTTTAATAATGTCTACAACCCTGTTTAAACTACAATATTCACTAATTTATTAGGTACATAAATCTCTTTTCTAATTGCTTTACCTTCTGTGTAAGCTTTAATTTTTTCAGATTGCTTTGCTAATGATAACACTTCTTCTTTTGGAGTATCAACTGCGATAGTTATTTTATCTCTTACTTTACCATTTATACTAACTACAATTTCAATTTTACTATCCACAAGTTTATTTTCATCATATTTTGGCCATGGTGCAAACACCATATCTTCAGTATGACCTAGTTTTTCCCATAACTCTTCACAAATATGTGGAGCAAATGGATAAACGATTTTTAGTAGCATTTCGTAATCGTCTTTGTTAACGTGAGAAGCTTTACTAAGTTCATTCACTAAAGTCATTAATTTAGCTATAGCAGTATTAAATTTAACATTTTCAATATCTTCACCAACAGCTTTAACTGTTTTATGAAGAATTGTTTGATATGTATCATTTGGTTTATCTGATAATTTAGATTCTAATCTAGCTATTTTGTCTAAGAATCTTCTTGAACCTTTTACACCATTAGGATTCCATGGAGTTGACTGTTCATAGTCTCCAATAAATAAGATGTATAAACGTAATGTGTCTGCTCCAAATTCATTAATAATTCCATAAGGATCAACAACGTTTCCTTTAGATTTAGACATTTTTTCCCCATCTTCACCAAGAATCAATCCTTGTGCAGTACGTTTTTTATATGGTTCTTTTGTTGGTACTACACCAATATCATATAGAAAATGATGCCAGAATCTTGAATAGATAATATGTCTTGTAACATGTTCCATTCCACCATTATACCAATCAACTTGTAACCAGTATTTTAGTTTATCTAAACTTGCTAACATAGTATCATTTTTAGGATCTGTATATCTTAAGAAATACCAACTAGATCCAGCCCATTGT
>JAOZSP010000183.1 GCA_029939615.1 Candidatus Izemoplasma sp.
GTAAATCGTAAATTATCATCAACAATTTCTAAAATATTATTATTTAAAAAATAATTGATTTTAGAATATTTCCTTAATAACTGAATATTATATTTATCATTTATCTTTGAAATATTAACTCCTTTTAATAATCTAAGCCCTAACATCATTTCTTCACTTAAAGCATCATACTCATATTCTGGTTGATCATCAAAAATATCATTATTAATATTTTTAATATATTTAGAAACATTAAGGGGATTATTAAATCGCTTATTAAGGTATTGAGAATGAGCTCCACTACCAAGCCCTAAATACTCTAAATTAAGCCAATAAGTCTTATTATGAATAGATTCAAATGAAGGTTTAGAGAAGTTACTAATCTCATAATGTGTAAATCCCTTACTAGTTAAAAAGTTTATCACCTTATTATACATTAAACCTTCTAAATCTTCACTATTCATGCTTATTTTTTGCTGTTCATATAAGTAATATAGTTTAGTTTTTTCTTCTAAAATTAAAGAGTAATATGAGATATGATTAACGTCTAAATTAACTGCTTGTACTAAATCATATTCTAATTCTTCTATTGTCTGATTAACTAATGAAAACATCATATCAATACTAATATTGTTAAAGTCATTTAGTTTAAGTAAGTTAACACTATTTGTGATATCGAATACTGTATGTGAACGTCCTAAGAATTTTAAATGATTCAAATTAAAACTTTGAACACCGATACTAACTCGATTAACACCATATTTTTTAATTGTATCAATAAACTCTTGACTAATATCATTGGGATTAGTCTCAATAGTGTATTCTTTGATGTTTTTTACGTTGACTGTTTCGCTAATTGCTTGTAATAATTGTGATAAAAGCTCATTAGTTATACTTGAAGGAGTTCCTCCTCCAATATATATTGTTGTTATGTTAACTAATTCTTCTTGATGATAAGAAATCTCTTTACAAAGAGCATCAACATAGTTTTTCTTTTTTTGTGAAGTTGCCATTTCCTTATGAAAATCACAGTAAGTACATATTTGATTACAAAATGGAACATGAATGTACAAACTAGTTAACATAATACTCACCTCACTTCTATTTTAACATACAAGTATCAATAAAAAACAAAAAAAGAGGAATTTTTTCCTCTTTTACTCATCTAATGATAAAACACTTAAGAATGCTTCTTGTGGTATTTCTACATTACCAACTGATTTCATTCTTTTTTTACCTTTTTTCTGTTTTTCTAGTAGTTTTTTCTTCCTCGATATATCTCCACCATAGCATTTCGCAAGAACGTTTTTACGCATTGCTTTAATTGTGCTTCTAGCAATTACTTTAGTGTTAATTGCTGCTTGAATAGGCACTTCAAACATATGTCTAGGTATAATATCTTTTAATTTCTCAGTTATAGCTTTACCTCGTTTATAGGCAAACTCTTCAAATACAATAGTACTTAAAGCATCAACTACATGTCCATTAAGTAAAATATCCATTTTTGCAAGTTTGTTTCTTCTATATGTACTGAATTCATAGTCGAAACTAGCATATCCTTTAGTTCCACTTTTTAATTTATCAAAGAAATCGTAAACAATTTCTAATAAAGGCATTTGATATGTTAACTGGACACGATTTTCACTAATATACTGCATATCTTCAAAGATACCTCTTTTATTTTGACAAAGCTCCATAATAACACCAACATATTCTTCTGGTGTCATGATTGAAGCTGTTACATAAGGTTCTTCAATATAATCTATTCTTTGAATTGGTGGAAGTTCACAAGGGTTATCAACTTTAACCATTGTGTTGTCAGTCAAATATACTTTATATATAACACTAGGGCTAGTCGCAATAATTTGAATATCGAATTCACGATCTATTCGTTCTTGAATTATTTCCATATGTAGTAAACCCAAGAAACCAATTCTAAATCCGAATCCTAGAGCTTGTGATGTTTCAGGTTCAAATATTAGAGAAGCATCATTTAACTTAAGTTTTTCTAAAGCATCACGTAAATCATTGTATTGTCCTGAATCAATTGGATAAAGCCCACAAAAAACCATTGGATTAAGAACTCTGTATCCAGGTAAAGGTTCTAATGCGCTTGGATTAATACTTGTAATAGTATCACCAACATGAACATCTTGAACACTTTTTATGGATGCAGTTAAGAATCCTACATCTCCTGGTCCTAAATACTCTTTTTTTAGTTCCTTTGGTGTAAAGACACCAACATCAATTACTTCGTAAATAGTGTCTGTTGCCATCATTTTAATCTTATCGCCTTTTTTAACAGTTCCTTCAATTACTCTTATTGAAGGGATAATTCCACGATAAGCATCAAAAAATGAATCAAAGATTAGAGCTTTTAGCGGTGCTTTAGCATCACCAATAGGAGCTGGGATTAATTCAACTATTTGCTCTAGTATTTCACTAATTCCAATACCTTCTTTTGCACTTGCAAGTACAGCGTTACTAGCGTCAAGTCCAATTACTTCTTCAATCTCATGTTTTACTTTTTTTGGATCTGCTGAAGGCAAATCTATTTTATTAATTAATGGAAGTATTTCCAAATCATTATCTAAAGCTAAATAAACATTAGCTAACGTTTGTGCTTCAATACCTTGTGCAGCGTCAACTACAAGTATAGCCCCTTCACAAGCAGCTAAACTACGTGATACTTCATAAGTAAAATCAACGTGGCCTGGAGTATCTATTAAGTGTAAAATATATGTTTCACCATTTTTAGCAGTATATTCAATTTCAACAGCGTTTAATTTAATTGTAATTCCACGTTCTCTTTCGATGTCCATTGAGTCTAACAATTGTGCTTTCATTTCTCGTTTACTAACAGTATTAGTAAATTCTAAGATACGATCAGCTAATGTACTTTTTCCGTGATCAATATGAGCAATAATAGAAAAATTACGAATTTTTTTCTGTCTTTCGCTTATTATATCAAAATTTACTTCTTTACTCATAAAATCACCTCCAATTTACGCTAATTTATTGTACATTATTATCACTATTAAATCAACTAAAATCAAACATATCCTATAATTATAGATATCTAGTATAAACAAAGTCTAATTACAACTTAAATCGCTATTATAGGTGTATTCGATTAAATCTAACTGTTTTTAAGATAGATTTTATAATTTTTTATAAAATCACCTCGTATACCAC
>JAOZSP010000184.1 GCA_029939615.1 Candidatus Izemoplasma sp.
ACAGCCCAATCGACTGCATCTTTAGGAGTTAATCCCCAGTTTACAGGACAAGTTGAGATAAATTCTATTAAAGTAAATCCTCTATTATCTTTTTGAATTTGGAATGCTTTTTTAAGAGCTTTTTTTGCTTTAAATACATGTTGTGGATTATGAACACTAACTCGTTCTATATATGTTGCTCCTGGAATAGTTGCCATTAACTCACTAATTTTTAAAGGCAAACCTGCTGATGCAGCATCTCTACCATCAGGTGAAGTTGTTGTTTTTTGGCCGATTAATGTTGTTGGTGCCATTTGTCCACCTGTCATACCATATATTGCGTTATTAACAAATACTATTGTAATATTTTCACCACGGTGTGCTGCGTGTATTGCTTCAGCAATACCAATAGAAGCTAAATCACCATCACCTTGATAAGTAAAAATTATACTATTTGGTCTAACTCTTTTAATTCCAGTTGCAACTGCAGGAGCACGTCCATGAGCTGCTTGTTGCATATCACAACTAAAGAAATCATAATTTAAAGCACTACATCCTACACTACTAATACCAATAGTGCGATCTAATACTTCTAATTCTACTAAACATTCTGCTACTAATTTATGGATTATACCATGTGTACAACCAGGACAATAGCTATTGCTTACATCAGCAAGTCCTATAGATCTCTTTTGTATATTTTTAGTTGCCGGCATTATTTTACACCTCCAACAATTTCTAATACTTTGTTAACAATTTCTTCTGCTTCAGGAACGATTCCGCCAACACGACCATAAAAGTGAATTGGCAAACGACATTCATTAGCAATTTTAACATCATCAATCATTTGACCAGTACTCATTTCAACTACTAATAAGTCTTTAACTGTTGATGGAATTTCTTTGAATGCTTTTTCAGGATAAGGGTAAATTGATATTGGTCTTAAAATACCACAATTAATTCCTTGTTCTTTTAGTAATTCGATACTTGAACGTGCTATACGTGAAGTACTACCAAAAGCAACGATTACAATTTCAGCATTTTCCATATTTATCATTTCATATCTTTGATGATGATCTTTCATCTCTTGATATTTTTTTTGCAACTTAAAGTTATGTTGTTCTAAAACTGCAGGATCTAAATACAAACTATTAATTATATTTTTTGGTCTACCATTAGTTCTATCACCATCAGCTGCCCATGTTTTAGGTTTTAAATCCCATTTAGGAACTTCATTTTCAAAATCAACTGGTTCCATCATTTGTCCGATAAGACCGTCAACTGCAATCATTACTGGATTACGGAAATAATCCGCAATATCAAATGATTCCTTAATTAAATCTACTGCTTCTTGTAATGATTCTGGAGCTAAACTATATAAATAGTAATCTCCATTCCCACCACCACGAGTAATTTGTTTATAGTCTGCTTGTGAAGGTTGAATTCCCCCAAGACCTGGACCACCACGCATTACATTAATAATAACAGCTGGTAATTCTGCTCCAGCGATATATGAAATCCCTTCTTGCTTCAAAGCAATTCCTGGGCTACTTGAACTAGTTAATACTCTTGCACCTGCTCCTGCTGCTCCATATACCATATTAATCGCAGCTACTTCACTCTCGCTTTGCACAAATACTCTATCATTTGCTTTCATATGTTTACTCATGTATTCAGGCAACTCATTTTGCGGAGTTATAGGGTAACCATAAAAAGCTTCGCATCCAGCTTTAATAGCTGCTAAAGCCATTGCTTCATTACCCTTCATAAGTACTTTAGCCATTATTTTGCCTCCTTTATATACTTCTCAACAGTAATTACTGAATCTGGACACATAACTGCACAAAATCCACATGCAATACATTTATCCGGGTCAGTAGTCATTAAAGGAGTATATCCCTTTTTGTTTGTTCTTGTATCGTCTAACTTTAAAATGTTGACAGGACAATAAAAAGTACATAAATCGCATCCTTTACATCTATCCTCATCAATAATAATATAACCTTTTGCCATTAGTATTCCTCCTATAGCCATCTCTTAGCGACTAATCTTGATAGTGTAATTCTTTCTCCTTTAAACTGATGTTTAAAGTCGTGTGTTTCTTCTACTACAGTATATTTAATAGGGAGATTAAGTTTCTTGCTAACTTCTACTAAAACCGTTTCACCCTCTAATACCTCATCTTCAGTTGTTAAGTTCATTAAATTCGTATTATTAATTAACCCTGTCACTTTTAACTGTGCTTCACCCTCAAGGTCATGAATAGCTTTAATAATCAAATCCGCAGTTGCAGTTTCTGGTCTAAAAATATTTACAGTATATAATAAATCAATATCATCCATATTTTTAATTCGATGAACAAATTGAATTAATACTCTACCACCATTCTCAGTTCCCCCTAAATCATAGATAGCTGTAATATCATCTCTAACAAAAGGAACTGCAGCTTCACCTGATACATAAGGCATATCGCTATTAAGCATTCCTTTAATTGTTGATTCAACTAAATGAATGTTGTTTTCTTCAAACACATCACTCAAAGCCCTCGATCTAAAATAAGGATTAATTATATCCAAATCAACAATATAATCAATATTATTATTCAAAGCCAAGTTAACACTTATCTCACTTTTACCACTTCCATAATGTCCCGCTACTATCGTTATTCTTTTCATAAACACACACGAAAATTCCTAATAAAAAATCAGGAACATCTACCTCCTTATGTTCGAGCATTATTCACTTCAAAATGAAAGCGTTTTTACCCAAAATAATTATATCATTTATGATTATTTTTATCAATAATGTAACTATATTTTTTTTGATTTTTTATAGAAAAAAAAAACGGCGTAATTACGCCATATTTTTTTATGAAAACAATGTAAATCCCATTTATTTTTTTGAAACGATTTTCACTAATAAAAATGACAACAAAAAGAATAATCCTAAAAGTCCAATTATTACGACTGAGAATAATAAAACTCCAATTTCATCAATTTGAAAAAAAGGATATAAAAAATCATCTGTAATTGATCCATAAACTGCCATAAAAATCAAATAAATAAACGGAAACACAAGCCAAATAATTGTATCATTCATTTCAAAAGTATAATCACTTCTAAAAACAACTAGAAAGATAACAATTAAGATAGGATTAATATAATGTAATGCAATATTAC
>JAOZSP010000185.1:0-1753 GCA_029939615.1 Candidatus Izemoplasma sp.
ACTTTTTTAATTCAACACCGAGTGGTCCGTAATCCCAAGTATTTGCTAAGCCCCCATAAATTTCACTTCCCTGATACACAAAACCATAGTTTTTAGCGTAATTTACAAGTTCTTCCATTGTTAGTTTATTCATGTTAGCCTCCTAGTATTTATAATTTGGACATAATTATGCATTTTATATTATAACATATAATCAAAAAAAAGAGACAAGCTCTTTTTAGTATTTCTTAATTTGCTTGATAATTTTCCGTGATTTTGTTTTAAAACTAACAAATTCATCGAACAACATATCAATAATATTTCTAATAATCACTCTTTCTGGATTAGTTATTTCAGGTAAATCGTGTTTATCTAAATCAATATAATATAAAAACTTAAGATAATTATAGATATCAACATCATAAGACAAATCATTATAATTTAAATGTTCTTTGCAAATTAATCCACCATTACTAACATTGAAGACTAGATCATTACTATTCCCACAGATATTACATTCTTTAAAGTTTAGTCCATACCCGATAAAATGTAACAATTTTAATTCAAAAGAAAAAGTTACAACCTCGTAATCATCACCACTGTTAATCTTTCTAAATATTTTTTCAAGAAAACCAAACATTTTTACGTGATTTAAATCTTCACTAATAACGTTTCTAACTAACTCCATAATATGATTCATATAAGTATAAGTATCAACATTTTTTTTAATGTTTTCATACTCATCGATTATCTCTCCCTCTTTCAAAGACGGGAACTTACTATTAGTAGTCGATAATTTAACCAGGGTTCCATTTTGACTTAGAAAACGATTAATACTATTCATCTTCTTAACACCGTGTGCTATAACACTTAAATGCCCTTTTTCAGTATACAGATAAAGAATCTTACTACTTTCTTTATAGTCAATAGAGTTTAAAACAAAAGCCTTGTTAATTTCCATAACGAATCACCTCTTACAGTTCTTCTATATATCCATAATTTCGTAAATGAAAATCTTTATTTCGCCAATCTTTAACTACTTTACAATGTAAATCTAAAAAGACTTTGTTACCTAGTAAATATAAGATATCTTTTCTAGCTAGGGTTCCAATTTCTTTAATCATTTGTCCGCCCTTACCGATAATAATACCTTTTTGAGAATTTCTTTCAACTATGATTGAAGCATGAATATTAATTAATCTCGGATTAACTTTATCATATTCTAAATAGTCTATTAAACACATAACACTATGAGGAATTTCTTCTCTAGTTAATCTTAAAACTTTTTCCCTGATTAATTCACTTATAATAAATCTCTCAGGATGATCAGTAATTTGATCATCTGGATAATATTTTGGACCTTCTTCTAACATTCCTTCAATATCGGAAACTAATCTCTCAACATTATCACCACGTTGTGCACTTATTGTAAAAATACCTGTAAAAGTATGAGCTGCTTTAAACTTATCAATATTCTTTTTCAATGGCGTGATATCTTTAACTAAATCAACTTTATTAACTATAAGAAAAACCGGTATTTTTACTTTCTTTAGTTCTTCAATAATAAACTGATCTCCTCGCCCAAACTCTTGATTTCCATCTGTCATAAAAATGATTAAGTCAACACTTCTCAAAGTATTTATTGCCTCTTTTGTCATAAACTCCCCAAGTTTGTGTTTGGGTTTATGGATACCTGGAGTATCAATAAAAATTATTTGTGATGTCTCGGAAGTAAAAATTCCAGAAATATTATTTCTAGTTGTTTGTGGTTTGA
>JAOZSP010000185.1:1763-3158 GCA_029939615.1 Candidatus Izemoplasma sp.
TGAGATTGTTATTTTTTTACCTAACACTTTGTTTAAGAAAGTTGATTTACCAACATTTGGTCTACCTATGATAGTAACAAATCCTGACTTAAACATTATAAATCATTCTCTGTAAAAGCAAATGGTAAAAGGTCTTTATTCTCAACTGTTTTTGTTTTCCCATCAACAGTCGTCATATGAACTTTTGCATCATCCGGCATTAATTCACGCATTACTTGACGACAAGCTCCACAAGGAGAAATAAGTTCAGTTTGCTCTGTAGTTATTAACATCTCTTTAATATCTTCTTTTCTATAACCCTGTGAATAAGCAGTAAACAATGCACTTCTTTCAGCACAATTAGTTAAACCGAAAGAAGCATTCTCAACATTTACTCCGGTAATAATCTCCCCGTTTTTAAGTCGTAACGCTGCGGCAACTTTAAAATTAGAATAAACTGAATACGAGTTCGGTAAAACCGCTTTTGCTTTATTAAATAAATCTTTCATGGTACCACCTACCTATATAATTTAGCTGCATTTAAAATATTGTCTTGTAGCTTCATCATAATACTTTCTTCATCTTTATTTTGATGATTATATCCTATCGAATGCAAAAACCCATGAACACATAAGAATCCTAGTTCTCGATTAAATGAATGTTTTAATTCAATCCTTTGTTCTTCACATTTAGGTAGAGATATAAAAATATCTCCTAAATTATTTAAATACCCATCCGGGAATGTAAGGACATCAGTAATATAATCTTTTTTTCTATATTCTTTATTAAGTCTTTTGATTTCTTCATTACTTACTAAAATAATATTAATACTTTTGTTCTGAATACTGGTAATATTCGATGCTTTTTTTAACACTTTATTAATAGTGTTTGAATAATCTATATCATTAAAATAATTTAGTATATTTATTCTCATATTTCTCATACTTTTCTAATACTTTTTGAACTAGTGGATGCCTAATAACATCGACTCTTTCAAATGTAATAATTGAAATCCCATCAACATTGTCTAGTAATTGAATTGCTTGAATCAAACCACTAGTAGTCTTATGAGGTAAATCAATTTGTGTTATATCACCAGTAACAACCATTTTAGAATTAAATCCTAATCTTGTTAAAAATAACTTCATTTGATTTGTTGTTGTATTTTGTGCTTCATCTAATATTACATATGCATTTTCTAGAGTTCTTCCTCGCATATATGCTAAAGGAGCTATTTCAATTGTTCCTTTTTCAATTAATTCCTCAGTATGCCTATTTCCTAAAGCTTCATATAGCGCATCATACAAAGGTCTTAAATAAGGATCAACTTTTTCTTTTAAATCCCCCGGTAAAAAACCTAGTTTTTCACCAGCCTCAACTGCTGGTCTTGTCAAAATTATTTTTTTAATAGTTCCT
>JAOZSP010000029.1 GCA_029939615.1 Candidatus Izemoplasma sp.
AGATTTACTCTTCGAAAATGGACAAGAAAAAATTCATTGAGGTTCCAAATTATAATCAAGATATGCTTAAAACCCAAATAAAAAGAAATAACAAAACTGCCTTTTTGATTTTTATCATCTATTTCGGGATTATTTCAATATTGGGGTTATCTTATTTGGCATATGATTGGTTTGATCGAAAATTTATCTATCTAATCTTCTTTACATTAAATTTTTCTGATTATTTTTGTATTATACTGTGGTGTCCTTTTCAAAATTTGTTTTTGAAAAATTCCTGTTGTAATACTTGTCGTATCGGTAATTGGGATCGCCTAATGAAATTTTCAATTCTAATATTTGTTCCTAATTTCTATACAATTAGTATTTTTGTTTTAGCAATCATCATTTTTATATACTGGGAATTTCAACATTTTAAAAATCCACAAATATTTTACCGAATTTCTAATAAAAATCTTTGGTGTATCAATTGTGATGTTCAAAAATGTTCAAAAATCGATAAAAATGTTAACAAAAAGGAGTAGTTTCGTTCAACTACTCCTTTTATTTTACTTATTTTTCAATAAACTTATTCTTTTCTAAGCTAATGCTGTTAGAACAAAGTTAAGTACAAACAATACTCCTAATATATACATTATCTTATTAACATCTTTTCCTCTACCTTGTGCTAACATTACGATTGGATAGAAAATAAATCCAACTGCAATACCTGTTGCGATACTAAATGTTAACATCATCATAATAATTGTTAAGAATGCCGGTACAACAATTGCTTTGTCTGTCCAATCAATTTCTTTAAGTTGCCCAACCATTAATGCTCCTACTAATACAGGGGCCATCGCAGTTACTGGAGAATAGTAAATATTGTCTCCAAACATATCGAAGGCAACAGGCACACCATTGATTATACTTAATAATGGGAATGCAACTATTGATAATATGAATAATAATCCTACAACAACACTTGATAATCCTGTTCTTGCACCTTGTTCGATTCCTGTAGCTGACTCAATATAAGAAGTTACATTTGAAGTCCCTAATAATGCTCCAGTCATTGTTCCAATTGAATCTACTAATAATGCTTTTTCAGAACCAACTATTTCGCCTTCATCATTAACTAATCCTGCCTGATTTCCTACTGCCATTAATGTTCCTGCAGTATCAAAGAAATCTACAAATAATAAAGCGAATATAATTGTGAATACTTCAGGATGACTAAATAATTCACCAAATGCTCCAAATGCAGCAAATATAGTATCCCCCGCATCACTCAACATATCTAAAAAACTAAAGCTGCTATACTCTGGCATTAAGAAGTAATTTCTTGTTTCCGTAACCCCAAATACTTCTGCTGTATAAGCAAACTCAAATGCTGATGGAAATATTAATCCTAATAATAATCCTAAAACAGCTGTCGATACGATAGAAATAATTAATGCAAACTTATTACCCATTGAATAAAGTACAATTACAAGTAAAATTCCAAATATTCCTAGTAGTACGGTTGGGTGGGCTAAATCCCCTAATTGAACTAAAGTAGGCCCTGAAACAATTATCCCTGCGTTTTTAAGTCCAATAAATGTAATAAAGAACCCGATTCCAGCACCAACAGCAAATTTTAAACCTGCAGGTATTGCATTAATAATCATTTTTCTTAATCCTGTTACTGAAATAATGAAAAATAATACTCCTGAAACCAATACTGCCGCTAAAGCAGCTTGCCAAGAAAGACCCATTGTAAACACTAACGTGTAAGTAAAGAATGCATTTAATCCCATACCTGGTGCTAATGCTACAGGTAAATTAGCTAAAACTCCCATTAATATTGAAGCTAATCCAGCAGCTAATGCAGTTGCTAAGAATACTCCACCTAGTGGTATGTCAGTTTTTGCTAACATGAAACTATTTACCGGTAAAATGTATGCCATTGCTAGAAATGTAGTTAATCCAGCAATCAATTCGGTACTAAAAGTCGTACCTCTTTCTTCAAGTTTGAAGTAAGATTTAATAAATTCCATTAAAAAAATCCTCCATTTTTGTATGATTTGATTGATATCATAACTCAAAAAAGGAGAATTATCTCTCTCATCCTAATTATTGCATTATAGTCCCATCTTTTACGGTGACGGGGTAGAGACAATCGAACCATATTTTCGATCATATATAATACCAACCAAGTTTAATCTTATCAAATTACTTGTAAGATAGCAAATGATTGAAATCGTTTACATAAAAAAAGTGCTTTCATAGCACTTTCTGTATAATTTTGCTATTTAAGTAGTAAATAATTGCCATGGAAATGGAAAATAATCCTAGAATAATAAATCCACTAACTATCCAAAAATTATTTGGTAGTAAAATTATTAAAATATCATTAGGATCAAGTAACCAATCATCAGTAGTAAATAATATATTATGAAATATCGTAAATGCTCGATTAAAATCAATTAATATATATGCTCCTACAAAAGCAATTAAATAAGCTACCATTAATGGTAATGACCTAAATGTAAAATAAAATTCCTTCTTGTCTTTTTTATAGAGATATATTGAGACAGAAACCCCTACAATAAAGGATATAACAGCTAGTATCCGTAAAGATGTGTATAAAACTTTTACGTCTTCCATATGGCTTATTGCATCGTCGCTTAACAATATGTATTGATCAAACTCATCACTACCAAATTCTAAATTATCATATTGATAATTCAAATACCCAATAATTCTATCAACAACAAAATCATAGTCATAATATATATCATCATGAGAATCGTATAACCCCTCAGATACAAGTAAATATGGCTTAGTTGTTAATAAAGAAGCAAATAACATCAACAAGAATAATGGTACAGTTATGTTGATGAGAATTTTAACTAATCTCATTATTCCTCCTAACAGTTATTGATAATTACAAAATACCAACTCTTTTATATATAATATTTACATTTCTTAAGAAATATTCGATATTAAATAATGCTTTTATCTCACTTTTAGATAAATAGTTACAAATTTCTTTATTCTTAAGAAGTAAATCTTTAAAATCTAATCCTTCTTCCCAACTTTTCATTGATAATGTTTGAATTTCATCATATGCATTTTCTCGTGATAATCCTTTTTGTATAAGTATTGATAAAATTCTTTGTGAAAATATCACTCCATTTGTTAAATATATGTTTTTTAACATCTTATCTTCAAAAATAGTAAGGTTTTCTAAAACTCTTGAATATCGGTTTAACATATAGTCTAGTAACATCACAGCATCAGGAATAATTATCCTTTCTACTGATGAATGAGATATGTCTCTTTCATGCCATAGAGGTATATTTTCATATGAAGTTAACATGTATCCTCTTAAAACTCTTGAACAACCTACTATATTCTCTGAACTAATTGGATTTCTTTTATGAGGCATCGCGCTTGAACCTTTTTGTCCTTTATTAAAGAATTCTTCTAGTTCTCTTACTTCAGTTCGTTGAAGATGACGAATTTCTGTAGCTATTTTTCCCATTGAAGCACCTATTAAAGCTAATTCAGCCATATAGTTTGCATGACGATCTCGTTGTATTGTTTGTGTGGATATCTTTGCTGAATGAATTTCTAGTTTTTTACAAACATAATCCTGAATAAAAGGAGGTGTGTTTGCAAAATTACCAACAGCTCCACTAATTTTTCCGATTTCTACTTCATTTCTCGCAAATTGAAATCTTTTAAGGTGACGATTAAATTCATCATACCAAAGTGCCCATTTCAATCCAAATGAAGTAATATCAGCATGAATTCCATGTGTTCTTCCAATACATGGTGTATCTTTATATTTTAATGCTTGTTTTTTTAAGACTTCTTGAAACTTAAGAAGATCATCCCATAAAATATCATTTGCTTGTTTAATAATGTATCCATTAGCAGTATCAACTACATCAGTACTTGTAAGTCCATAATGAATCCATTTCTTTTCTTCGCCAAGTGATTCACTAACACATCTTGTAAAAGCAACGATATCATGTTTAGTATCTTGTTCAATTTCTTTTATTCGTTTTACGCTAAACTTAGCGTTTTTTCTTATCTTTTCTATATCTTCTTTTGGTATAAGATTTAATTTACTCCATGCTTCAGCTGTTAAGATTTCTACCTGTAGAAATGCATCAAATTTGCTTTCCTCTGTAAAAATATTTTGAACGACAGCTCTTCGATATCTTTCAATCATTTTTTCATTATTCTTTCAAAACATTCTACAGTATTTTCAAGTAGTGAAGTTATAGTCATAGGTCCTACTCCTCCTGGTACAGGGGTAATATAGCTTGCTTTGTCTTTAATATTTTCAAAGTCACAATCTCCTACAAGTTTACCATCAACTCTATTTACACCAACATCTATAATTACAACACCATCTTTTACCATATCAGCTGTTACTGTGTTTGCTCTACCTACTGCAGCTACAATAATGTCTGCTTGGAGACATTTTTCTTTAAGATTTTTTGTTCTACTATGAGCTATAGTAACTGTCGCATGTTCTTTCATTAATAGCATAGCAACAGGTTTTCCTACTATATTGCTACGTCCAATAATAATTGCATCTTTACCCTTTAATTCAATATTCTTGCTTTTGATCATTGTTAATATTCCTTTTGGTGTTGCTGGCAATATTGGGTTTCTTCCTAAATGCATATATCCTACATTTAGTGGATGGAATCCATCAACGTCTTTTGAAATATCAATTGCATCAATTACTTTATTTTCATCAATATGTTTAGGAATAGGTAATTGTACTAATACTCCATGGACTGAATCATCGCTATTTAAATCTTTAACAATCTTTAATAATTCTTCTTCTGTAATTGTGTCATCTTTTCTAATTATTGTACTTTTCATTCCGGCTTTAGTACAAGCGCGTCCCTTTGCTTTTACATAACTTTGACTTGCTGGATCTTCTCCAACCAATACAACAGCAAGATGGGGAACCGCTCCATAAAGGGCTTTTAGTTTTTCAACTTTTACTCTTACTTCTTCTCTTACTTCTTTTGATAATTCTTTTCCACTAATAATTTCTCCCATAATTTACTCTCCTTTTATTAAGTATGAATCTAGTATTTCTCCATAATATACAACATGATAGTTGTTTTTTGAATAATATCTTTTCAAAATATCTTTAGGGATATTTGTTGGTTCCATAGCTTGAATGTAGTTAACCCTGCATTCGTAATGCATATCACATTCTTTAATAATTGGTGTTTTCACTTTTCTTCCCGGTACTAATGTTAAATTACATTCTTTTATTTTATCGTAATCTCTTCTAGATTTTGTTCCACAGAAAGCTAATTCCTTCTTCAAATCTCCCTTTAATGGGATACTTACGGTAAATTCCTTAGTATTTTTTAACATCTTGTATGTTTCTCGGGAATATCTTACATAAATAACAAAGACTGGTTTACCCCAAACAACATTAATTCCACCCCAAGCAATTGTCATAGTATTTACTAAATCTCCGACTTGCGTTGTCAAGAAAGCTCCCTTTTCAAGTTGTTCAAGAGATAAATCTGATTTCTCATTATATCTTAAATTAATATATTCCATATTATCGCCTCCTTTTAATTATAACACTAGTCGAATTTTATTCATATATTAAAAAAGACAATCATCAAAAAATGATTGTCTTTCCTTTTGTTTAGTGTTTTACAGGTATAACTTTGTATATTTTTCTTTTAAATACTTAACGTAATACTTCGCATTAAATTCTTCTTTTGTGACTTCGAGTAATAATTCTTGAGGGTTCTTACTTCCTCCATGTTTATGGATTTTCTCTTTTAACCAGTCATTTATAGCTTTAATGTTATTTGATTTTACTAGTTCATCTATATTTATTTCTTTTATCATTGTGTAGTAAAACTGAGCAGCATAGGCACTTCCTAAAGCATATGTTGGAAAATATCCGAATAATCCTGCACTCCAATGAACGTCTTGTAAAACTCCATCTGTATCTGTTTTTGGCTCTATACCAAGATATTCCATCATCTTTTCATTCCACACTCTTGGTAAATCCTCTGCTTCTATTTCTTGTGAGAACAATTTTCTTTCAATTTCATAACGAATCATTATATGCATGGAATATGTTAATTCGTCTGCTTCAACTCTTATTAATGATGCTTCTACTTTATTGGTTGCACGGTGGAAATCATCTAATGATATATCTTTTAGTTCTTTTGGGAAAAGCTCTTTGAATTTGGGATAATGAACTTCCCAAAAGGCCTTACTTCTTCCTATGATGTTCTCATAGAAACGTGATTGTGACTCGTGAATTCCCATTGAAGTCCCGCCGTTAAGTTCAGTATCATTCCATTTTTGATCTACTTGTTGTTCATATGTTGCATGTCCTAATTCGTGAATAGCGGCAAATATTGAAGAAAATACAAAGTTTTCTAAATATCTTGTTGTGAAACGAATATCTGTTGGATGTGTTCCCCAAGTAAATGGGTGAACACTCTCTTTCATTAGTCCATTATCACGATCAAATGCAAAAACATCGACTAGATAATCACAAAATTCTTTTTGTTTTTTTGGATCAAATGAATCTTCAGTAAAGTCTCTCTTAAGCGGTTTTCCGTCTTTCAAGACTCTTCTAACGAAAGGCACTAAGTCCTCTTTTAAGGTCTTAAAGAATTTATCGTATTCTTTCATTGTCATTCCTTCTTCAAACCCATCAAGTAAAACATTATAAGGTACCATTTCTGTATTGTAATATTTTATAAACTTTCTTGTAAAGGAAATTATCTCTTCTAAATTTCCTTTGAATAAGTTCCAGTCATTATTAGCTTTTGCTTCTTCCCATACTTTTTGAGATAAACTTATTAATTTATTGTATTCAATATATTCGTTTTTTGGTACATTAACTACTTTATCTAATGCTTTTTTAGCTCTTTTGATTTCTTTTTGAGTCGCGTCGTCAAATGTATTTAACTCCTTGAATAAGCCATTTACCACTTCTTGATACTCTTCACTAGTATATAACTTAAATACCTCACCACTTATTATTCCAAGCATTTCAGCTCTTCTTTGAAAAGCTCCACGTGGGGCTTCTGTTGCACTGTCCCATGAAACGACATTTAAAATATAATTATAAGCATTTTGCTTTTTTTGTAATTCTCTAAACTTTTTTAAATACTCCATAATATCACTCCTTTAGTTAAGTATATCAAAAAATAGGCAAAATTTGCCTATTTAATTGAGATACTTCCTGAAATAGTTTTCTTCAATCCGATTTTTATTTCATTTAATTTATCTTTGTTTCTGATTTTAATATCTCCGCTTACAGCTTTAAGATTAACAATTGAAGGGTAAAACTCTTTTCCATCAAGGTCTCCACTTACTGTATGAAGCTTTGTCTCACCAGACTTAACGTTTTCAATTTTAAAATCTCCACTTACTGTATTTAAATTAAGTTTTCCTTCTACTTTTCCATCTTCTATGTTGAAATCTCCACTTACTGAAGAGGCATTCAACTCTCCAAATTCAAAGGATTTAATATCACAATTCCCACTTACAGTTGTAATTTTACTATTATTTGATTTAATCTCTTTTATTTGAAGGTCTGCACTTGTAGATTTAATTGTTACTGTTTTTGCATCAATCTCGCAAATTTCACTATCTCCTGATACAGATTTAAAGTTAAATTCTTCTAAAACGGTTTTTTTTGGTACTAGTACTTTGATTTTTCCTGATTTCATCTTAAAATTAACACGAAATAACTTCACTGTACTTTCTCTATTTAATTCAAGTAAGCCATTTTTGTAAGTAACAACATACTTATTTGGATCAGTAATGTTTTCGAAATAAACATCAATTGTGTCTTTATTGTGTGTTAAATATTCAAAATCATCTGAGACAAGAACGATATTTACATTTTTTTACCCTTCAGCTGGAAATGACTTGAATAATTTATCCTCATCAGTTCTTATTTCAATTTCTTGTTCGTATTCTGAATCTCCGTTAAGCTCTTTAGCTAGTTTTTCAGGATCCCCAAATTTAATTTCGATTTCCTCATCTGTTAATCCGTCATATAATGCTTGTTCTAACATTTCTTTATGATCAGCCATAATTTCTGCGATGTCTTTATTATTCATGTGTAGTTTCTTTAACTCTTTTTCCAAATCTTTTAAGAATTTCTTCATTTTTCTTTCCTCCTTTATTTAGTATTTCGTAGACTCCTCCAATAAAATTATCCCATGAGTCTCTTAGAGATAAGTAATGATTAAAGCCCTTTTCCGTTATTTTATAGTATTTTCTTGCTGCTCCTATTTTCGATTCTTTTAAATATGTTGTAAAATACTCTTCTTTTGTTAATCTTCTTAGAATTGGATATATTGTATTTTCATTAACATCAAGGTGTTTCGATATGTTGTTTATTATCATGTAACCATACATATCTTCTTGAATTAGCTCTGTCAACACACATAGTTCAACAATTCCTCGTTTAAATTGGGCATTCATTATACCAACCTCCTATACCCATTACAGCACACTACTGTGTGCAACACAATACCTAATTAAAAAAAAGGATTTTCATCCTCTTTTTAGAATAATCCTTTTGCTTCACCTTCAGCGGTAATGTCCATATTAAGCGCTGCAGGTTTCTTTGGTAACCCTGGCATTGTCATTACATCACCAGTTAATGCAACAATAAACCCTGCACCTATAGAAGGTCTTAACTCTCTTATTGTTACTGTAAATCCTTTTGGTCTACCTAATAATTTAGGGTTGTCACTTAAACTATATTGTGTTTTTGCCATACATATACTTAAGTTGTCCCATCCATGTCTTTTAAATGTACGAAGTTGGATTCTTGCTTTTGAAGAAAATTCTACACCGTCTGCTCCATAGACTTTTTTAGCTATTTTTTCTATTTTTTCTGCTAAAGTATCTTCTTGATCATATAATCTCTTGAAGTTATTGTCCTTTTCATTAATCTCTTTTATTACTTTATGTGCTAAATCAACTGCACCTTCTCCACCTTTTTCCCAAACCTCACTTAAACTGTATGGATGATCATTTCCTTTTAAGTATTCTTCTAAAGCCTTTGTTTCCTTATCTGTGTCACTTACAAAACTATTAATAGCAACTACATATGGTAATCCAAATTCTTTTACAGTATCTATATGGCTTTCTAAGTTGGAAATCCCTTTAATAAGCGCATCAACGTTTTCAGGACCTAATTCTTTTTTGTTAACTCCGCCGTGCATTTTAAGTGCTCTTATTGTAGCTACTATAATTACAGCACTAGGGGTAAATCCTGCTTGATGAGTTTTTATATTTAAAAATTTCTCAGCACCTAAATCAGCACCGAATCCTGCTTCAGTAATTACGTAATCAGCAAGTTTACGAGCCATATTAGTAGCTATAATACTATTACATCCGTGTGCAATATTAGCAAATGGTCCACCATGAATTAAAGCTGGTGTATTTTCTAAAGTTTGTACTAGATTAGGTTTAATTGCATCTTTTAATATTAATGCAACTGCCCCTTCTACTTCTAAATCTCCAATAGTAATAGGTATACGTTTATATGTGTACCCAATAACGATTCTTTTAACTCTATCTTTTAAATCTTCTAAATCACTTGCTAAACATAGTACTGCCATAATCTCAGATGCAACAGAAATATTAAATCCATCTTCCCTAGGTAGGCTGTTTCCCACTCCTCCAAGACCAACAACTACATTTCTTAAGGCACGATCATTCATATCTAAACATCGTTTCCATGAAATTCTTCTAGGATCAATATTTAATGCGTTTCCTTGGTGAATGTGATTATCAATAATTGCACTAATAGCGTTATTAGCAGTAGTAATAGCATGAATATCTCCTGTAAAATGAAGATTCAAGTCTTCCATAGGTACAACTTGGCTATATCCTCCACCAGCTGCTCCACCTTTAACACCCATTACTGGGCCAAATGATGGTTCTCTCAAAGCTATTATTGCATTTTCTCCTATTTTATTGAATGCCTGTCCTAATCCTACAGTTGTAGTAGATTTTCCTTCCCCAGCAGGAGTTGGGTTAATTGCTGTAACTAAAATAACCTTCCCGTTTTTCTTGTCTTTAAGCGTCTTCATTACATCTAAACTAATTTTAGCTTTATAATTTCCATATAACTCTATTTGATTTTCATCTAAACCTAATTTTGAAGCAATATCAACAATTCTTTCCATTTTTGCTTCTTGAGCAATCTTTAAATCCATGTTTTCCATATTATACCTCCAAGGTAATTTTCTAATTATAATTTTCTCACGAAATGCACACAAAATCAACCTATAGCTTAAAAACGCTTACAAAATAATCACTAAGAAAATATTTTAAAATATAGTATAATGGAACCATACGACTGAAAAAGGTGATTAATATGAAGATTGGTATTGTAGGATTAGGCTTAATTGGCGGGACTTACGCAAAATGTTTGAAAAAATATTCATATAAAATTTACGGAATTGATATCAACCCAAAAGCAGTTAAATATGCCTTACAAAATAATATCATCGATATCGGAACAACTACTCCAAAAACCGTCTTAAAAGAACTAGACGTAGTTTTCATATGTTTATATCCCGAAGAAACAATTAAGTTTATCAGAAAAAATATTAATAACTTTAAGAGACACGCTATTATCTCAGATGTTGTTGGAATTAAAAGAAAAATAGTAGATGCCTTAGATGTTTATAAGAATGATGATATCGAATTTGTTTTCACACATCCTATTGCTGGAAAAGAGAAAGCAGGAATAGAATACAGTGATGAAGCCATATTCCACAATGCCAACTTTGTTATTACTCCAACAAAAACAAACAAAAAAGAGTCTTTAGATTTAATTGAGATACTCGCAAAACAAATGGGATTTAAAACAGTTACAAGGATATCAGATGTAGAACATGACGATATTATATCTTTTACTTCTCAATTAACTCACTCAATAGCTATTAGTTTAGTAAATAGTGATGATAATAAGTACGATACAAGACTATTCATAGGTGATTCATACAAAGATTTAACTAGAATAGCAATGATCAACGAATCACTATGGTCGGAGTTATTTATTAAAAACAAGGACTTTTTAGTAAAAAGAATAACAAACTTTGAGAAGGAATTAGCACTATTGAAGGAAGCAATTGCTACTAAAGACAAAGAAAAAATCGAGAAATTAATGACAAATTCTACGAAAAAAAGAAGTTTAATTAAATGAGAACAAATTCCTCTATTAAGCTGTTTCCCGCAAAAATTAACGGAAAAATAAATATTCCTCCCTCAAAAAGTTTAAGTCATCGTGCATTAATTTGTGCCAGTCTATCTAAAGGAAAAAGTGTAATTTCAAACATCTTATTATCCGAAGACATAAAAGCAACTATTAATGCTTTAGAACACCTAGGTGCGAAATTTGAAATAAGGAAATCAAAAGTAATAGTTACAGGTGTTAATCTTCTTAAATACGACAATAATCCCATTCATTGTAATGAATCAGGTTCAACACTTCGTTTTATGATTCCAATATTCTCACTAACAAATAAAGAAGTACTCTTTGTCGGTGAGAAATCTTTAATAAAAAGACCCCAAACAATATACAAACAGATCTTTGATGATGATGGAAATACATTCATAAAAACCGACAATAAAATAGTGGTAAATGGCTCAATTAAAAGTAAAGAGTATTTTATTGACGGTACAGTAAGTTCCCAATTTTTTAGTGGTTTAATGTTTTCTCTTCCACTATTAAAAGGAGATTCAACCATCCGTGTTAATGGTATTCTTGAATCAAAAAG
>JAOZSP010000030.1 GCA_029939615.1 Candidatus Izemoplasma sp.
TTAGTGCTTATATCCCAACAAATGTTATTAGTATTACTGATGGACAAATCTTCTTACAAAGTGATTTATTCCACAGTGGTGTAAGACCAGCAATCAACGCTGGACTTTCAGTATCACGTGTTGGTGGTAGTGCTCAAATTAAGGCAATTAAAAAAGTATCAGGAACTCTTCGTTTAGATTTAGCTGCGTTCCGTGAACTTGAAGCTTTTACACAATTTGGTAGTGATTTAGATGAAGCTACAAAATCTCGTCTAGAACGTGGAAAAAGAACAGTAGAAATACTAAAACAAGGACTTCATCAAATAATGGATGTTGAAAAACAAGTTATTAGTATTTTCTGTTTAGTTAACGGGTATTTAGATAATGTTAAATTAGAAGATATTAGTCGTTTTGAAATTGAATTACATGATTTCTTTAGTCGTGATGATAAAGGAAAAGATATCTTTAAGGAAATAATTAAAACAAAAGGATTACCAGAAGTTGAAAAAATTAAAGAAGTAGTTGAAAGATTTAAAAAAGTATTTGTATAAGGTGGTGTTTTTATGGCTTCAATGAGAGAGATAAGATCCCGTATTACAGCTACGAAAAAGACATCGCAAATTACAAAAGCTATGCACATGGTATCTGCTTCAAAACTAAAAAAAGCAGAACGAACCATTAAAGGGTTTAGACCTTTAATGATTCGTTTAAGAGAAATGATAGATAACTTACTAGAAAACGATGATATAAGTCATCCAATGCTGGTTGAAAGAGAAATAACAAAAACTTGTTATATCATTGTTTCTTCAGACCGTGGATTAGCGGGACCTTATAATTCAAGTATCTTTAAAGCTTTTGCATTACATATTAATGAAAATCATCAAAGTAATGACGAATTCGTTGTTGCTGCGATTGGACATAAAGCTATGAGTTTTGCAAAACGAAATGGATATAATCTTCTTATTGAAGAATCTATTAATGTTCGTGATGATGTCCAATTTATTGATTTCAAAAAAGTAACGGAAAGCTTTATTAACTCATATTTAATCGGTGATATTGATAAGATTATTGTTTTTTACAATCATTTTATTAATACAATGACACAAGTTGTTGAGGGTTATCAAATATTACCGATAACAAACGGAAATTATAAAAAGGAAGAGGTTAATGGTATAAAACTAATTTATAACTATGAACCTAGTCCTAAAATTATTATTGATCATTTATTACCATTGTATGTAGAAAATACATTATATGGCTTTATTCTTGATGCAAAAGCAAGTGAACATGCAGCAAGAATGACAGCAATGAAGAGTGCTACAGATAACGCGGAAGATCTTATTAAAACATTACAATTACATTATAACCGTGCTCGACAAGCTGCAATTACAATTGAGTTAACTGATATTATTGGCGGAGCCAATGCGGTTAGCTAGAGGAGGAAAATTATGAACAAAGGTAAAATCGTTCAGGTAATGGGACCTGTAATCGATATTAAATTTGAAGATAACTTGCCAGAGATTAATCATGCTTTAACTATGAATGTTGCTGCTAAAGATAATAATGGTGTTAAAATTGTTTTAACTTTAGAAGTATCACTTCATTTAGGAAATAATGTTGTTCGTACAATTGCAATGGATAGTACGGATGGTGTTGTAAGAGGTATGGAAGTTGTCGATACTGGTGCACCGATAAGTGTACCTGTAGGTTATGAGACTTTAGGACGTATTTTTAATGTTTTAGGTGAGGAAATTGATGGTAAGGGAGCTGTTTCAAAAACGATTTCTAGAAAACCGATTCATCGACCTGCCCCTAAACTTGATGAGATAAAAAGTGAAGTTGAAATATTAGAAACAGGAATTAAAGTAGTAGACTTATTAGCACCATATATTAAAGGTGGTAAAATAGGATTATTTGGTGGTGCTGGTGTAGGTAAAACAGTGCTAATTCAAGAGTTAATTAATAACATCGCACAAGAACATGGTGGAATTAGTGTTTTTGCTGGTGTAGGTGAAAGAACTCGTGAAGGAAATGATTTATATTTTGAAATGACTGAAAGTGGTGTAATTAAAAAAACAGCTATGGTATTCGGTCAGATGAATGAACCTCCAGGAGCGCGTATGCGTGTTGGATTAACAGGTTTAACAATGGCAGAATATTTCCGTGATGAGGAAAAACAAGATGTTTTATTCTTTATTGATAATATTTTTAGATTTACACAAGCTGGTAGTGAAGTATCTGCGATGTTAGGGCGTATGCCTTCAGCCGTAGGATACCAACCAACATTAGCTACTGAAATGGGTAAATTACAAGAACGTATTACATCTACTAAAGAAGGATCAATTACATCAATTCAAGCAGTATACGTTCCAGCTGATGACTATACAGATCCAGCACCAGCTACAACATTTACACATTTAGATGCAACAACAAACCTTTCACGTAAAATATCAGAAGAAGGTATTTATCCTGCAGTGGATCCTTTAGCTTCTACTTCAAGAGCGTTAGCTCCTGAAATAGTTGGAGAAGAACATTACTCTGTAGCTCGTGAAGTACAAAGAACAATTCAAAGATATAATGAATTACTAGATATTATCGCTATTCTTGGTATGGATGAATTAGGTGAAGACGATAAATTAGTCGTACATAGAGCTAGACGTATTCGTTTATTCTTAGGACAAAATTTCCATGTTGCTGAACAATTCACAGGACAAGTTGGTAGCTATGTTTCTGTTGAAGATACAGTGCGAGGATTTAAAGAGATATTAGAAGGAAAATATGATCATTTACCAGAAGATGCATTTAGATTAACTGGAAATATGGATGCAGTACTTAAAAAAGCAGAATCAATGAAATAGGGTGATTTTATGAAAATTAGTGTTGTTACACCTCGAGGTGAATTATATAACGAAGATATTGATTATGTCGTTGTATCATCTAAGATGAATGGTGAATTCGCGATGATGAAAGATCATATTCCGATTATTAGTAGTATTGATATCGGATATGTAAAAATGGTTAAAGGTGAAAAAGAGATTTTTACTGTTGTTATTAATGGTGTTGTAGAACATGCTAATAACAATATTAACGTTATAGCTCAAGAAGCTCACGTTGGACTAAGTAAAGAAAGCGCACTAGATCATTTAAATACAGTTCGTGAAGAAAGAATTAAGGAAAATAAACGCCGTAATGTTGACTTTGCTATGGCAGAGCGTGAACTTAAAAAAAGCGTTAAAGATGCCCAAGCAGGAAAAGGATAATAAGCCCACAATAATGGGCTTATTCTTATATTATGTTGAAAATTGACTAAAAAAGTTAATGTTGATATAATTATTATTGTTAGAGGGGGACTTGCAATGAAAAAAATAGGATTAGGAATATTAGTTTTTCTTTTATCATTTACCTTAGTTTCATGTAAAGATAATCTGAATAGTAATTTTATTATTGAAAATATAGAAGAATCATCAATATACGATATAGCTACATATATTGATGAACAGATTTTACTATATGATACGACAAGAATACTCGAAATCATGCAAGACAATGGTCCAAGTGATTTTGATGTTGCGGGGATTAGGAATAAAGAATATGAAACGATTCCTAATGTCGAAATTGTTAGGTATTTAGAAATTGCTAGAATGGCATTAAATTGTGATGAGTTTATAGAAGGTGAGTCCTTTAATTGTAATGATATGATAATCTATTTAGTATTTAATGATAATGAACTATTTTATGAAGAATATTCTGAATTAAGAAATGATGTAAGGTATATTCAATCGCTATATTATAACGGTAGTGAAGATGATATTATTTATGAGGTAAATAACTATCAGTTCTTTTTAGGAAGTGATAGTCCTATAGCGTCAACTCATTCTAGTTATAACGGTGTTGAGTATAGCTACTACAATATTGTTGATGGAAAAACAGTAACTGCTTATAAACGAATTAAAGATTACTCGTTAGAGGCAGATTATAATTATAATTATCATTATTCAGGATATGATAATTTTGGGTTTTATATGGAAGAGTATGATGCTTATGTTGAAGTTAATTTACTTGAAACTCCAGTTATAGGATCGATTACCTTGTTTAAAGATACAGCATTTATAGCTAAATTCCACTATCATTATGTTACAGGTGAAATTTATCAAGCTGAGTGGAATATGTTGTTTGCTGGTGGATGGGATAGTATTAAAAGAACAGGTAGTCCACATTTAGAGTGTGCTGTATTAAATGAAGGCAATATAAACTATAATGTTGGAGTTATACCTTGTCCTAGTAATAATATATTTATATTTGTTGATACAGATACAGTAAATTTGAATAATGGAACATATAATCTTAATCAGTATAATTTAACATTTTCTGAAGTTTCGGCTGCTACTATAAATGAGATTGAAACGAATGCTTTGATTGAGTATGAAGCGGCCCTAAATGATTATCTAAATGTTTCTGATGACTTTTATCAGGAAATAGTTGGAATGATAGTTGCTAGATATAATATAAATGATTGATATACGCCCGATTTGGGCTTTTCTTTTGTCTTTTCTTAAAATAGTGTTAGCTCTTTGTTACAACGTTTATGTGATGTATGAATGCATATTCATTTGACATTCAAAGTAAATTGGAGTAATATACTAAAACGGAGGTGTTAAAAATGATTGGAAATAAAGTATGTTTTTTTAAAAGTTTGGATTCGACAAATTCATTTATGAAAGAACACCTTAGTAATTACTCTGATGGCGATATGATTTGTGCGAATGTTCAAACTAAAGGCCGAGGGCGTAGAAATAATAATTGGATTAGTCGTAAAGGTGATTTGCATTTTAGTTTCATTATTAATAATAAGGAAAAGATCTATTCTTTTAATGTTATTAGAATGGTTTCTAACGCTGTTTGTAATGTGCTACTTAATTATGGAGTGGATGCTAATATTAAGTATCCTAATGATATAGTAGTAGGTAATAAAAAGATTACAGGAATCTTAATTGAAAGAGTTATTAAGGATGATGACTATTTTGTTGTTGGAATTGGGATTAATGTAATCACAAAAGATTTTGACGATTTAAATTTTAAAGCAACAAGTATTTTATTAGAAACAGGAGATACATATGATTATCGTGATGTTTTGATGAGTTTTATTAATGAATATAATAAATTATTAGAATGTAGCGATATTGATTTACATAAGAACTTCTTAAAAAGAAGTGTTGTGTTGGGTAAAACGATTATTATTGAAAATAAAGAATATGAAGTAACTGACATTAATTACCAGGGGTTATTAATGCTTGAAAGAAATGGTGAAAAAACTGTTAAACAGATGAACGAAGTCACGTTAAAAGATTATTACAATGAATCATAATATAAAGGATTTAACAATGATTGCTCTTTTTCCTGCATTGATGGGAGCTACTGCTGGAATTTTTATTCCTCTATTTAATTTACCACCGATAACTTTACAAACAATATTTGTTTTTATGGCTGGGTTAGTTCTTGGTCCAAAAAAAGGAATGATTAGTATAATTATTTATTTTACTCTTGGAGTAATTGGATTACCAATTTTTAGTGGATTTCAAGGAGGACTTGGAATAGTATTTGGTGGTAGTGGTGGATTTTTGATTGGCTTTATTTTTGCGACGATTTTTATTGGAATTTCAAAAAACGTAAAGATTATAAATAACGAATATGGAAGATATTTCGTCATTTTAACTATCGCGACAGTTATCATTTATATGTTTGGAGGCTCATATATAGCGTTTATATCAAATACTAGTTTACCTATTGTTCTAGCCGGATTTGGCTTATACTTAATTGGAGATTTTCTTAAAATACTTGTTGTAATACATGTGTATGTTCGCATACGTACTCATTTAACGTATGAGGGCGCAAAAATATGAAAACGCACTCATTTGTTTGAACTTCAAAATAAATTGACAATAACGAATTTTCGTTATAAAATATAAATAATTTTAGTAGTAAGGAGGAATGAATATGGTGTTCGAAAAAGTACAAGATATTATTGTTGAAGAGTTAGGTGTAGAAAAAAGTACAATTACTTTGGAATCACATTTAAATGATGATTTAGGCGCGGATTCTTTAGATGCTGTTGAGTTAATTATGGCAATTGAAGATGCATTTGAAATTAGCGTTAGTGATGAAGTTGCTCAATCTTTAGATACTGTTGGAAAAATAGTTGATTTTGTTAAAGGTGAGAAGTAAAGATTTTCTCCCGAAAATCTTTACTATTTTTTTTAAAAAGTAATGGAGGATGTTTATGGATTTAAGACAAATAAAAAATCTTATGAAGGAATTTGAAGATTCGGTGATTCATAAGTTAGAGATAAATGATAAAGAATTTAGTATTAAATTAGAAAAAGAGACTTATACAACTTTTTCAGAAAACCCTTCTGTTTCTTCCTCGATTCCAGTAGCTGCTACGGCAGCTACTGTGGATGAAGGTAACGGTGTTTTGGAAGAGAATTTAAATACACTAGTTAAAGCTCCACTTGTAGGAACTTATTATGCGAGTCCTTCACCGGATGCTAATCCATTTGTAAGATTAAATCAGCCTGTTGTTAAGGGTGATACACTATTTATTGTTGAAGCAATGAAAGTAATGAATGAAATAACTGCGCCAGTATCTGGTACTATTGTGAAGATTAATGTTAGTGAAGCAGTGATGGTTGAATATGGCCAAGTAGTAATGGAGATTAAAGAGTAATGTTCCAAAAGATATTAATCGCAAATCGCGGTGAAATTGCAGTTAGGATTATTCGTGCTTGTAAACAAATGGGTATTGAAACTGTTGCTATTTATAGCGAAGCTGATCAATATAGCTTACACGTTCAAATTGCTGATGAGGCAGTGTGTGTTGGTGGAAATAAAAGTAGTGAATCTTATTTAAAAATGGAAAATATTATTAGTGCTGCAATAAGTAAAGGTGCCGAAGCTATTCATCCTGGTTTCGGTTTTTTAAGTGAAAATGCTCGCTTTGCTGATTTATGTGAAAGTGTAGGAATTAGATTTATTGGACCTAGTGGTAGTGTGATAGAAAAGATGGGGAATAAATCAAAAGCTCGAGAGTTAATGATTAAAGCTAATGTTCCTGTTGTTCCTGGAAGTGAAGGAGCTTTGAAAAATATTGTAGAAGCTAAGAAATTAACAACTAAAATAGGGTACCCGGTATTAATAAAAGCTAGTGCTGGTGGTGGTGGACGAGGTATGCGTGTTGCGTATACCGAGTTAGAATTTGATAATGCTTATGAAACTGCTAGAAGTGAAGCTTTTAATGCTTTTGGTGATGATACGATGTATTTAGAAAAATATATTATTAATTCGAAGCATATTGAATTTCAAATTATTGCTGATAAATATGGTAATGTTGTTCATTTAGGTGAACGAGATTGTTCTATTCAAAGACGTAATCAAAAAGTTATTGAAGAAGCGCCTAGTTTGATTAGTGAAGAACTTCGTCAAAAAATGGGTGAAATAGCTATTAAAGCTAGTAAAAGTGTTAATTATGTTAATGCGGGAACAATTGAGTTCTTATTAACTGGTGATGATTTTTACTTTATTGAAATGAATACAAGAATTCAAGTTGAACATCCTGTAACAGAAATGGTCACAGGAATAGATATCGTTAAAGAACAAATAAATATTGCTGGTGGAGAAGAGTTATCTTTTACACAAGAAGATATTAAATTAGAAGGACATAGTATTGAAGTTAGAATTAATGCTGAAAATCCAAAAGAAAACTTTAGACCTAGTCCTGGAAAAGTAGAATTACTTCATGTTCCTAGTGGACATGGTGTTAGATTTGATAGTTTCCTTTATACAGGTTATCAAATCCCCCCATTTTATGATTCTATGATGGGTAAAGTTATTGTACATGGTAAAACAAGAGAAGAAGCGATTAAGAAGATGCGAGCTACTTTAGATGAACTAATTATTGAAGGTGTCGATAATAATCGACAGTTTTGTATGAGAATTTTGTTTAATAACGAATACTATAAAGGTACTTTTGATACTGGATTTATCCCTAAACACAGCGGGTCTTTGTTAGGATATGATGATTATGAATAATTTAATGAAAGCTTTTGAATCACGTCGTGTTGAACGTGAAAAAACAACTTTAAGAAATAGTAAAAGTAATTATCGTAAAAATCTTAATATTGATGTTCCTAAAGGATTATATGAAAAATGTCCAAAGTGTAGTGAAACAGTAAATATGAAAGAGATGTATGACGACGCTTTTATTTGTAAACACTGTGGTGATCATTTTAAAATGCGTGCTATTGATCGTATAAATATTACTGTAGATCAAGGATCTTTTATTGAAAAAGGATTAGGATATATTACTTTAAACCCTTTATTTAATGATGGATATGATGAAAAAATAAAAAAATATCAAGAAAAAACAAATTTAGATGAAGCTTATATATATGGATATGGTCGTATTAACGGAAATCCTTGTGTTATAGGGGTTATGGATAGTTATTTCTTGATGGGTAGTATGGGTAGTGTTGTTGGTGAAAAAGTAACTAGAAGTTTTGAATATGCTATATACAAAAAATTACCTATAATTATATTCACAGCATCAGGTGGAGCGAGAATGCAAGAAGGTATTTTTAGTTTAATGCAAATGGCTAAAACAAGCGCTGGTGTTTTACAGCATAGTGATCAAGGATTGCTATATATTAGTGTTTTAACACATCCTACTACTGGTGGAGTAACTGCTAGTTTTGCATCTTTAGGAGATATTACATTAGCAGAACCTGGAGCTTTAATTGGTTTTGCTGGACCACGTGTTATTGAACAAACAATTAATCAAAAACTTCCTGAGGGGTTCCAACGAAGTGAGTTTTTACTTGCTAAAGGGTTTGTTGATAAGATTGTTAAAAGAAGTGATTTAAAGGAAACTTTAGCTAAATTACTTAAGTTCCATAGGGGGTATTAATATGAATATCTTAGAAAAAGAACGAAAAGTATTAGAACTAGAAAAGAAAATTGATGAGCTTGATAATGAAGTATTAATTAATAGTTTGAAAGAAGAAATGGAAAAGTATAAACAAAATACAATGACAAATCTAAATGCATGGGATCGTGTTCTTTTAGCGAGACATCAAAAAAGACCTACATCTTCTGATTTTATTAATTATATCTTTGATGATTTTATTGAGTTTCATGGTGATAGATTATATGGTGATGACGCTAGTATTATTGGGGGGATTGGAACTATTAATTCTCAAGTAGTTACAGTTATTGCTCAACAAAAAGGTAAAAACTTAGATGAAAATTTAGAAAGAAACTTTGCGATGCCTCATCCTGAGGGATATCGAAAAAGTTTACGACTAATGAAACAAGCGGAAAAGTTTAATCGTCCGATTATAACTTTTATTGATACTCCGGGTGCTTACCCTGGCCTTGGTGCTGAGGAAAGAGGACAAGGAGAAGCTATTGCTCGTAATTTATTAGAAATGAGTGGTTTAACAGTTCCTATTATCGCCGTTATTATTGGTGAAGGAGGAAGTGGAGGTGCGTTAGCTCTTGGTGTAGCAAATAAAGTATGTATGTTAGAAAACGCTATTTACTCTATTTTGAGTCCTGAGGGATATGCTACTATTTTATGGAAAGATGCTACCTTAGCTAGTAAAGCAGCGGAAGTAATGAAACTTACTAGTTATGATTTAGAAGAGTATGGAATTATAGATAAAATTATAAAAGAACCAATCGGAGGAGCACATTTTAATAATGTAGCGACTTTTAAAAATACTAAAAAAGTTATTTTAGAAGAATTATATGAATTAAATAAACTTACTAATATTGAATTAAGAGATACAAGAATTAAGAAGTATCGTGATATTGGATTCTTCCAAAGATTTAATTATGATAACTTAGGAGGACTAAAAAGATGATTTATACAAAAATTAAAGGAACGGGAAGTTATGTTCCTAAAAAAGTTATGACTAATGAAGATTTGAAACAATTTGTTGATACAAGCGATGAATGGATCGTAAGTAGAACAGGGATAAAAGAAAGACATATTGTTACTGATGAATTTACAGTTGATTTAGCAGAAAAAGCGTCGTTAAAAGCAATAGAAGATGCTGGTATTGATAAAAGTGAAATTGATATTGTTATTGTAGCTACTGTTACTCCAGATAATGCTTTTCCTGGTATTGGTAATTTATTACAAGGAAGATTAGGATTAGAAAGAGTAATGACATTTGATATAAACGCTGCTTGTAGTGGATTTCTATATGCTTTAGAAATTGCTGATAAAATGATAAAAAGTGGAGCTTATAATAATGCTTTAATCGTTGGAGCTGAAACTTTAACTCGTCTTACAGATTGGCGTGATCGTAATACTTGTGTATTATTTGGTGATGCAGCTGGAGCGATGATAATTTCAAAAAGTGATACTAATAGTATTAAAGATGTTATTTGTGGTAGTGTATCTGACTCTGATGGGCATTTGATTTGTAATAATGTAGATATTAAGGACCCAGCAGTGAACGCTGTGAGCGTTCAAGATCACATTCATATGAATGGTCGTGAAGTGTTTAAGTTTGCGACTAGAATTATGCCAAAAACAATTCGTGATTTATTAGAAAGAAATAATATGGTGTTAGATGATTTAGACTATATCGTTGCTCATCAAGCTAATGAAAGAATTATTAATAAAGCTGCTAGAGATTTAGGATATAGTATGGATAAAATGTTTTTAAATATTAGTAAATATGGAAATACATCATCTGCAAGTGTACCACTAGCAATTGATGAAGCTATCAAAACTAAAAAAATAAATAAAGGTGATTTATTCGCGACAGTAGCCTTTGGTGGAGGATTTACTTGGGGTGGAGCAATTATTGAACTATAGGAGGACATATGAAAACTTTGACGGAGATACTAGGATGTAAATATCCAGTAATACAAGGAGGAATGGCTAATATAGCTACTCATGAACTTGTCGCAGCTGTAAGTGAAGCTGGTGGATTTGGACTTTTGGCTTCTGGTGGATGGGACGCTGAAAAGGTTCGTTATGAAATTAAGAAAACAAGAGAATTAACAGATAAACCTTTTGGTGTAAATATTATGCTGATGAGTAACCATGCAGAATCTATTAGTGATTTAGTAATTGAAGAAGGAATAAAAGTAATTACTACAGGTGCAGGTAACCCGGGTATTTATTTAGAAAAATGGCATAACGCAGGTATTACGGTTATTCCAGTAGTAGCTAGCGTTAGTTTGGCTAAACGTTTAGCTAGAAATGGTGTTGATGCTTTAATAGTAGAAGGTACTGAAGCAGGAGGACATATTGGTGAAATAACTTCTTTTACTTTAATACCTCAAGTATGTGATGCTGTTGATGTTCCTGTTATTGCTGCAGGTGGGATTGCTGACGCACGTGGGTTTGACGCCGCTCATATTTTAGGAGCAAGTGGT
>JAOZSP010000002.1 GCA_029939615.1 Candidatus Izemoplasma sp.
AAAATTGTCAATTACCTCTTTATAATGCGATTGACAAATTCTTAGATATAGGTTAAACTTAAAGTAATTAATACGATAACTATATAACAATATAAATACGCAAAGTCTCAGAGCTAAACTATGAAAATATTATGCTGGCTGGATTGTGCAAACTCTGTAGACTTTTATTGGTCTGCATTTTTATTTACATAATTATAAAGGAGTACCCTATGAGAAAACTACTAATAATATTTCTATTACTTTTTACTACCGGTTGTGAACAAATTGATGAAGAAGCTTTAAAAGAAGAAATAAAACAAGAATTAGTAGATGAATTACAGTTTGATATGGATGATATGAATAATCATCTAATAGCTTTATCAAATAACGCTAAAGCTTGTACTGTATCAATTGATGTTACATTAACTGAATCTTCTAGTACTCATGGCTCTGGAGTTGTTTATAAGAATGAAGGTAATGATTACTATATATTAACAAATGAACATATTATTAGATACAATCAAAGTGTTGAAGTGTATTTACCTAGTGAAGATAGATATATAGAAGCGATAGTTACTAAAGAAGATAGTGAAGTTGATTTAGCGATATTAAAAATATCTTCTTTAACAGAAATAGATATTTGTGAAATAGTATTAGCTAGTTATGAAGTTGGTGAATTAGTTATTAGTGTTGGTGCTGCGGTAAGTATTGATTATTCAAACACAGTGACTTTAGGTGTTATCTCACGGATAGAAGATAACTTAATACAACATGACGCTGCAATAAATCCTGGTAATAGTGGAGGACCACTATTTAATATGAATGGACAATTAATTGGGTTAAATGTCTCTAAAATAAATACTACTACTTTAGGAAGCACAAAAGTATCAGTTGAGGGGATAGGATTTAGTATAACAGTTGAAGAAATTCTTTTATTTATCAATTAAGATAGACTACATATAGATAATAAAAAAAGGAGATGATAGTTTTGAAAAAATTACTAATGTTTGTATTTTTAATTACCGCAACTTTAACTTTGACAGGATGTGATTTCGGTAAAGAAGAAATCGATGATTTTATTGATCCCGATAGACAATTAATCTTAGATGATTGTCAAGGAATGGGAGATTATATTGTAGTTGATGGAGTATGTATACTAATAGGTGATATAGTATCTCAAAATATCGTAATAGGAGGAGACGAAACAAGAGTTCAGTATCTTAATGGTGTTGAATTAATGAGTGGGTTTGTAGCTGATTTAGCAGGCTCAAAAGGTTTAGCGGTCGTTTCTAAAGAAGTGTTTGAAAACGATATTAATTTAGGAGGATCAACTTATTATGATTTAATAAATTTAGCTGCTGACGATGATCCTGAAGAAGACGCTGAGAATATCATTGTAAAACTAACAGAAGAAGGATTTTTTGAAGAAGTTGGATTTACTAATGAAGCGGGAGTAGATGTTGTAATCACTTCAAATCCTTTAGCTTTAGAAGTGTTTGGAGCATATACAATTGTTGTTTTTGAAGTGGATTTAGGGTATGAGTATTATACTCCTGATTTCACTCAAAGAGTATTTGATTCACTTCATGCAGGTGGAGTATATTTGATTCATAACGAATCTGGAAAGATGTTTGCCACTAAAGAAATAGAACAAGTGGAAAACGTATATACTTATACTGAAAATCATTCAAGAAACATTAACATAATGGTTACATTGAATGTGCCAGTAGTTGAAATTCAATATGTTTTTCAACTTGATGAATTTGGTATGCCAATTTTTGGTGATGATGGTATTGAACTCTATGATGAAGTAGAAGTACCACTTTTTGATCAAGATGGTAATCCAATAGTATTTACTGAGGGACCTATTTTAACAGAGTTTCTAGAAGTACCAGTAGTAGAATACTACAAGGTTCAACAAGTAGATGAAGATGGTAATCTTGTTTTTGATGAAAACCAAGAGCCTGTTTATGATGTTGTTGAGGAACCAGTTTTAGATGAAAATGGTAATCCGAAAATTGAACTACAAGAAGTGCCAGTTTTAGATGATGACGGAAATGTTCAATATCAACAAGAATTTGAAGTTGAATTATACATTGAAGATATAAAAGCAATAACGATTACTGAATATTCAGCAAGCGTTACAGATAATCCGGTATCAAATATTGCACATCGATTTGCGGATAAAATTATAGCTGAATATTACAACTGGAATTATTATCGTGTAAATAATTACATGATAACATCATTTGGTTTTGCTGCTAGTGAAGAAAATATTTTCTATACTGAAATGAAAGTAGACGAAGATGATGGTAGTAAGAGTGAAAACTTTGTAATGAAAATTTCATTTGATAGTACTACTAATGAAATACTACTTGAAGAGTATCTAAATGCTACAAAAGCAGGATTCACAGAATGTGAAATAATTATTGATCCTATTAGTGATAACATTATTTGTGATTCTTGGGATGGTAATCTTAAAGTGTACTCATCAACATACGGCTTAAAAGTAATTCCTGATACTGAGAACTTTAATCCTGTAACGTTCCCTAACGGAGAACTTTACTTCTATGATTCTATGGAAACTTACGTTGAAGAATTAGGATATTATACAACACTGTTATATACAATTAATGATGATGGAACACTAGAATCATATTTTATTGAACTTGGTGAAAAAGAAGAAGTTTGCTTTGGTGCTTGTTATAATAGTATAAATGTTAATTTCTTTAACCAAGCTGGTGAAGCATATGGAAATATTGGATATGTAGATTTACAGTTATCTGATGGTGACAAAATGTTTTTAAATGCTGATCTTCAAGTTCAAAGTATTGGTGAATTTTCTTCAGAAAGACCTGAATGTACTGATACAAATGGATGTTGGTATAACACTAAAAACGAAGTAATAGATGCTGCAGGAGAATTTGTTACATCATTTGAATCATCAGTTGTTATTTATCCAGGAGATCCTGTTCCGGGATACTTAGTAACATATCAATTAGATTCTCAAACGGTATATGAATATGAACAAATGTATTCAGATGATGACTTGATTTGTGATAATGAAATAGGATGTACTAGCCATATTAATCTTGTTGACTATTCAATAAACTCTGAAGGATATTGGATGTATGATAGTATTATTGTTGAAGACGGTGAAAAAGTCATAGAAAGTATTGAATTAGCTGAAACAAATACTGCTGTTTATGAGTATACAAAAGATGTAGTTGGTGAAGTATGTGGATTTACTACTTGTGAAGAGTATGTAAACATTCAATTCTATGATTTTGCGGGTGAACTATTAAGTGAAACTAATACTTTGATTCAAATCGCAGAAGGAGAAACAATACCTCTTAATATCGAATACCATATTACAGGAGATACAACAGTAACAGAAAAAACAAATCTTTGTACAACCTCTACAGGATGTTATGAGTATTATGAGACATCTGATAGTATTCACTATTATATTTTCTACGAACAAGGGGATACAATGTATGAAACAATTGATTTTGCAGACACAGATAAAACAGTTGTTACAAGTAAAACACTAACTAATGAAATATGTACTGATATTAATGGATGTTATGGAGGAGAATCTGAATATATAATCGTTGATAACGAGGGAGTAGAATTATATAATTTCTCTAATTATGCTTTCGCTGAATACGGTTATAGAGTTCCTTTCAAAGTAACAGTTAATATTAATGATGTAACAATAAGATATCGTAAAGAATCACTAATCGATGATATGATTTGTGAGGAAACAATTTGTCGAAGCCATGTGGAAATTGTAATTGGTACTACTATTAATAATGTTTCACTTGGTTGGGCAGATATTGCATTCGCACAAGATGAGAAAATCATGATAAGGATTATCTTAGATGACGATACAGTGAAAACAGTAGAATCTGAAATGATTTGTGATATTGCTGAAGGTTGCTATATCTATTCAAGCAACTACATAATTGTAGATTCAGAGGGAACTGAATTCCAAAATGAAGATCCAAATTGGTATAAACAACATCTACCAGTATTCTTCGCTAATGGTGATAGTATTCCAGTTGATAATCAATTTGAAGTAACGTTCGAAATAATTGCTGCTGAATATCTAAAAAATAGAATATTTGTCCATGAGTTCTTATATAACTTAAACAATGTAATTGTTCTTGATGAAAACTTATATTTAATTGAACAACAATCTTGGGCTATAGGAAATGATAATTTCATTTTAGAGTTTAACGAAACAACAGGAAGATATTCTGCGAAATATACAAACATATCAGCAATAACAGAAATAACTGCATTCGGAGATGGATTTATTGCAATAAACGATGATGAAACTGCTATTATGCATTTCTCATATAATACAGAACTATCAAGTGAGGATTACTATTACTTTGATATCGAAAATTTAACAGAAGGATTATTAATTAACGGAGTAAATGATCTAATCGTTGACTATGATGGTTCAATCTACTTCAAAGGAGTAGACAACTTTATTCAAGATATTACTGGTTCAATAAGTGAAGATGGTGTTGTTACTATCGATACTGAATTTGTTGAACGACAAATAATTAGAGTAAGACCAATAAACTAATAACTACAATACATTAAAAAAAAATACTGTTCAATCGAACAGTATTTTTTTTACTTCATATGATTTACTCTTTTTTAGAATTTCCACCTAGTAATCCTTTGATATCTAATAAGATATCTTCCATTTTAGGTTTTACATCATCCATAATATCTTCTACTTTATCCATAACTGTATCTTCTGTTTTTTCAAAAGCATCAGATACTCTATTAACAAACTTAATAATAAGAAATACGACTAAAGCAATAATAAAGAAATCAAAGACGCTTTGAATGAAATTACCGTAGTAAATAGCGTTTTCAACTATTCCTGCTGCTTCATCAGCCTCGGTGATAACATATTTGAAATTACCAAAACCTTCTTCTCCAACTAATAAACTTATAATAGGAGTTAAAATATCTTTTACTAAACTATTAATTATATCTTTAAAGGCTGCCCCTATAATAAAGGCAACTGCTAAATCCATTACATTTCCTTTATTAATGAATTTCTTAAATTCATTATAAAACTTTTTCATGAAATCACTCCTTTTTAATATTTAAACATATTTACTGTGTTTAATAAAGAATTGTGTGATATTTTTGTATTTTGTCATGCATTATAGGGTATAATTAGTATGAAGGAAATAGACATGATGAGGAGGTTTTTTTAATGGATGAAAGAAAATGGGTTTCATGGGAATTTGTAGAGGATTTTATGGTAAGTGCATTTCAAAAAATAGGTGTTCCTTTAGAAGATGCTAAAGTATGTGCTGATGTATTAATGGAAAGTGATCGAAGAGGAATAGAATCACATGGTTGTAATCGTTTTAAACCAATCTACATTGATCGCATAAACGCTAAAATACAAAAGCCAGTCACAAAGATAGATATCTTAAGAGAAACAGCTACAACAGCTGTATTAGATGCTAACGATGGAATGGGAATGGTAGTGAGTAAAAAAGCAATGCAAATGGCTATTGATAAAGCTAAAGAATACGGAATGGGTATGGTAGCTGTTAGGAATAGTACTCATTATGGTATTGCTGGATATTATGCTACTATGGCAAGTGACGCTGGAATGATTGGTATTACAGGAACTAACGCAAGACCTAGTATCGCTCCTACTTTTGGAGTTGAAAATATGTTAGGAACTAATCCTTTAACTTTTGGTATTCCAACAGATGAAGAATTTCCCTTTGTTTTAGATTGTGCTACTAGTATTACCCAAAGAGGTAAAATAGAGTATTATTCTAAAATTGGAAAAGATACACCTGAGGGAATGGTTGTTGGAAGAGATGGGTTGCCTAAAACAAACAGTAATCAAATATTAAAAGATTTATCAAGTGCTAAAGCAGCACTAGCTCCATTAGGAGGAATTGGTGAAGAACTTGCAGGATACAAAGGTTATGGCTACGCAACAGTAGTTGAAATAATGTCAGCTGCTTTACAAGCAGGAAATTTCTTAAAAATGTTAACAGGAAAAGACAAAGAAGGAAAACTAGTGCCTTACCATTTAGGGCATTTCTTTATTGCTATTGATACAGAAGCATTTATGGGATTAGATACCTTTAAGAAGATATCAGGAGAGATATTAAGAGATTTACGTAATAGTGAGAAAGCTCCAGGGGAAGAGAAAATTTTTACTGCTGGAGAAAAAGAATATATTATATGGCAAGAACGTAAAAATAAAGGAGTACCATTAAATGAAGCAGTTCAAAATGATTTAAAAGAAGTAAATGAAATGCTTCAATTAAATAAGAAGTTACCATTTTAGTAATATAGTGATATTAAGCAATAGATATATTGACAAAGTATCCTTTGATAAAGTGCTTAGTCTCTTTAGAGTTGTCTCATCAAGATATTTGGGAGACAATGAAATAGAACTTTGTGTATACGGTATCGTAAACAAAAGTATAATGTATGTGTATACATTATTGTAAACAAATATATTGACAATGTGTATACTAAATCGTATACTTTTATTGAGGTGATTAAATGAGTGAATCAAAAAAGACATTTAGCGATTTTTTAAAAATTATCAACGATGTGGATGAGTATCCAAACTTATCCAAACTTAGATATAAATATTTCTTTAACCAAAGTGATATAGAAGAGATGCAAAAACTTAAATATCAGAATAAACTATACAGTGTTCTTCCTTTGAAATCGGATACTGATAGTAGTTTGCTATATTTATTTACTGAAAGTATTAAAAGAAACCTATTAGGGAGTGTTGATCTAATAGTTGATTCAAAAATAGAGGAATTAAATCAAGTGGATAATAAAAACATTATTAACGGGTTCATTTCTTCTGAAATTGAGAATAGCCTATTAATTGAGGGAGTACATAGTTCAAGAAAAAAAATAGAAAAGGTTAGTAAAAAGGATTACTCAGAGTTAACTAATAATAAAGAAGTAATTATTAAAAACATGCTGGAAGGATATAACTTTATACTGGAAAACAAAATTACTATAGATAACATTTATAAATTATATAATATTTTAAGTCATAATTGTCTTAAATTAGATGAAAAACTAATAGAAGAAAACATGTATCGACATGCAGGAGTTGATATTATTGGACCTTCAGGCATTGCTGTTGACAGTGGGGTGGATTATAAACAGTTGCCTAGACTAATGGAACAATTGGTTGAATATATCAATATTAAGAAAACACGATATGAACATTTAGTTGCACCTCATATAATTCATTACTATTTAATTTATCTACATCCTTACTTTGATTATAATGGTAGAATGTCACGTGTGTTGTCTTTTTGGTATACACTGAAGAATGTACCATCTATAAGTCTGCTTTTCACTAGTGAAGCTATAAATAATCCTAAGAATAAGAAGTATTATTATAAAGCTATAGAATATTCTAGAGAAGCAAACAATGATATTACTTTCTTTATAGAGTATCTAACTAAAATTTCATTTGAGACAACAAAAAGTTATATTAATTTTTATAAAATTATAAATTCGATGCTCGGTAATGGAATGATTCTAACCAATGCAGAAATGAACGCTGTTAAAACTGTACTGTCTATAGAAAGAATAGGGGCAGGATATTTTAACTGGAAAAAGTATAAACTTTATGAATTTAATGATCTAAAAAAACAATATATACTTAGACTGTTGAATAAACTAAGTGAATACAAAATTCTCTTAAGAACGGAGCGAAAAACAGCATATTTATATATAATTAATTATAAGAAATTTGATTTACTATAAAAAAAGTCCTTCTCTGGACTTTTTTTAGTGTAAGACTTTAAAAACATTCCTTCTGATAACTACATATGATAACAAGAAACCAGATGCTATTCCAGCAACATGCCCAGATATACTTATACCTGAAGCCATAAAAGTGAATATGATGTTGATAGCTATTAATCCCCATATCGATTGTGAGTCTTGTTGTGTTATCATATCTTTACGGTATAACGTAATATATAGTAAACTTCCTAAAGCACCAAAGATTGCTCCGCTTGCTCCAATTGTAACGGTATTAGCATTACTTAGTAAGACAACAGCTACTCCACTTATAATCATACTTCCAAAATAGATGAAGGAGAATTTTTTACTGCCGATCATTCTTTCTAAGGCACTACTTAATGTTAAGAGACCAATAATGATATTTGAAGCAAAATGAATAATACTTCCATGTAAGAAGGCGGCAGTGATAATTCGCCAGTATTCTCCGTCTATTACTAAAGAAGGTAAGATGCCACCTAAATCTACTAAATTGTAATTATCGAAACCACCAGTTGTTAATACTACTATTAACATCAATGTGTTTATGATTATTAATATTGAAGTTACTGGACTATTTTTATAAAATGTTTTCCAGTCACCTCGTCTTGTAAATACTGAATACATATGTGTTCCTCCTAGAATTTAAGTTTTTTAAATAGAGTAGGATATAAACCTAGTCCTATAAACGCTATTAAGCCATATCTTACTAAATCTAAAATATGTAATAAGATTGAACCTTCGCTCGCGAAGGTATCAAAAAGGATTCCTAGACCAAGTTGAATAGATACCATTATTATTAATCCACTTACAACTCTTATTGCTTTTTTGGATAGTGGAATATCCATATTGAACTTAATATATTTCTTTTCATAGTACATTGCGAAAGTAAATCCTAATAATAAACCATAGCTTTTATATAAACTTTCATCAGTAAAAATGAATAAGAATGGTAGAAATACTAATAATACTATAAGATATATCTTAAATAAAGCTTTATCATTATTTTTTATTTTATTAAAGAATTTATGGAAAAAGTATGCAGTTGTAACACCTAATACTAATGAAACTAAAACGTCTTCTAAGAAATGAACTCCTAAATACATTCTTGATAACGCCATTAAAATACATAAAATTCCAGCAACTATAAATATATTCTTTTTCTTAGACCAAAATGCTTCAGCAAATAAAAAGGCTGTAAAGTTTTGAGTATGTCCACTTGGGAAAGACATTCCAGTAGATGTTTCAGGTCTTAAGTTAGTAATTCTACTAGGATATTTTTCAAAAGGACGTTTCGCAGCTACTATTACTTTGATGATACTGTTAAGGATTCCTGTAAAGAATAAAGTGAACGCAAGAAACTCACCTAATTTTTTATCATAAGCATAATAAATGGTACCTAAAATTAAAATATAAATATATTCCTCACCTAAAAAGGAAATGGTATTAAAGAAAGAATCCCAAAAGCCATTTTGCCATGATTGTATAAATTCAACTATTTCAATAGTCATAATATCAACTCCCATCATTCATCATTATAACATATATATTATAATGTGAAAAAATGAATCAATGAAACTTGTTTTAATAATTATAAAGATTTGATAAAATGAGTATAGAATACTTACATTATCATTTGAAAGGATGAGTTTATGTATCCTAAGAAATTACCTAAAAATGCGACGATTGGAATAGTTGCCCCAAGTAGCCCAGCAAGAGAAGGAATAGTCTTAAAAGGAAAAGAAGTTTTAGAACAACTAGGATTCAACGTTGTTTTAGGTGAGAGCTGTTTTAAGAGATACGCTGGCTATTTATCAGGAACTGACGATATAAGAGCTAATGATATAAATAAGATGTTTATGGATAAAACAATTGATGGTATTATCTGTTTAAAAGGTGGGTATGGAAGTCCTAGGATTGTTGATTTAATTGATTATGAGACTATTATCGAAAATCCTAAGTTCTTTAGTGGATTTAGTGATGTAACTGCCTTGTTAAATGCGATATATTTAAAGTGTGATTTGGTAACTTATCACGGATTAATGCTAACTGTCGATTTTATTAAGCAAAATGATATTTCAATTAATTCTTTTTTTGATTGTGCAATAAATCAAAAAAAGAATTATGTAATTCAAAGTGAAGATGCAGTAGTAATTAATGAAGGTACGGTAGAAGGGGTTTTAGTTGGGGGAAATCTAAGTTTAATATGTGCAATGAATGGTAGTGAGTATATGTTTGATCCTCCAAATAAAATATTACTGTTAGAAGAAATTCATGAAGAGGTGTACCGCGTAGATAGAATGCTTCAAAACTTACGTTTATCGGGAGTTTTAAATAAAGTCATAGGAATAGTTGTTGGTGGTATTACAGCACCTAAAGAGCAACTAGATAAAGAGTATAGTTATTATCAGTTGTTTAGAGAGTTCTTAGAACCTTTAGGAATTCCAGTTATATACAATTTTCCAATTGGACATGTTACCCCAAGGTACACAGTTCCAATTGGTGGTAAAGTAATACTTAATACTTATAAAAAAAGTCTTAAAATTATTTAGGAGGTTCAAATTATGAAAAGATATATTGAAATTAAGTATAACGATTACCTTTTAAGAGGATATCATCATGATAATAAGTCAGAGGAAGTAGTTATCATGTTCCACGGATTTACGGGAAACAAATCAGAATCAAAATTAATGTTTAAACAGTTATCAGAAAAATTTGATAAAGAAAATATTGATTCTATAAGAGTCGATTACTTAGGACATGGAGAAAGTGACGGCTTGTTTAAAGATATGGTTTTTAGTGATTTGTTGTTACAAGCAAAAACGGTTATCGAATATACAAGAAGTATTGGATATGAGAAAATCAATCTTCTAGGATTTTCAATGGGAGGATTAATTACATTACATCTACTTGAAGAAAGTATCAATAAAGCAATAATGATATCTCCGGCAGTTGACTTTTATGATAATATCAAAAAGGCATTTGAAACACATAAAAGGTTAAAAAATGACAATATAGATATAGGTGGATTTGAACTAGGATATAGTTTTTTGACTTCTTTAGAAGGATTGAATCCAAAAATATATGCTAAATCATATTGTAATCCAACATTATTCATTGTGGGTAATGAAGATAAGGCAGTTAACTTTGAAGAAGTAACTAGAGTAAGTGATGAGTTTGATAATACTAAATTACATGTATTTGATAAGGGAGATCATTTATATAGTAGTCTAGACTACTATCAAAGGTTAGAAAAGACGATTGTTGAATTTTTAAAAAGGTAAGTAAAAAGCGATATTTCAAATTTGAAATATCGCTTTAATATTATTAAGTTTGTGTTAGTTCGCAGTCCAAAGGATCAATGACTTCATCATCTCTAACAGAGCAATGAGGACTATTACAAGCATCACAACCTGCTTTATTTGTTCCCTTTGGTACAGGGGTGTTCTTGTTTAATAAAGATATTCCTAAATACATTCCGATTACAACTACTAAAATACTTAAAATTAATAAGAAACTATTCATAATATCAACTCCATGAATACAGTATAGCACGCTATAAGGTTATGAGAAATGAAGACGCAATTATTCTTTTAGCACTCATTACTTGACAGTGCTAACAAGAAGTTGTATAATATTTCTTGTTATACTACAAAATAGATACTTAGGAGGCATATATATGGCAAAAACAAAACAATTTAAAACAGAATCAAAAAAGTTATTAGATTTAATGATTAATTCAATTTATACCCATAGAGAAATCTTCTTGAGAGAATTAATAAGTAATGCTAGTGATGCAATTGATAAAAGACATTATTTAGCGTTAACTGACGCGGATAAAGCTGATGATTATGAAATGTTTATTGCTTTAGATAATGATAAACGTACTTTAACATTATCTGACAATGGTATTGGGTTTACAGAAGAAGAATTAATTAATAATTTAGGAACTATTGCTAGAAGTGGTAGTAAAGAATTTAAAGAAGGATTAGAAAACGCTGATATTGAAATTATCGGACAGTTTGGAGTTGGGTTCTATAGCGCTTTTATGGTATCTAAAAAAGTTACTGTAATAACAAAAAGTGTTAACAGTGAACAAGCTTATAAATGGACCAGTGATGGTACTAGCAACTATACAATAAGTGAAGCTGAGAAGGATGATTTTGGAACTGATATTATATTAGAACTTCGAGATAACAATGAGGAAAACGAAGAAAACTACGATGACTATTTAAGTGAGTATTTTGTTAAGAAGCTTGTTAAGAAATATAGTGATTATGTTCGTTATCCTATCAAAATGGATGTAACAAAAACTGATTACCCCGAAGATAAAGATGAGAAGCCTATAACTTATATGGAAACAGAAACATTAAATTCAATGATTCCTTTATGGAGAAGAAATAAAAGTGAAATAAAAGATGATGAATATAATGATTTTTATAAACATCAATTTAATGACTTTGATGATCCACTTAAAGTTATTCACTCAAAAGTAGAAGGAATGATAACTTATACTAGTTTATTATTCATTCCTAAGAAAGCGCCATTTGATTTATATAGTGAGAAATTCGAAAAAGGATTACAACTATACAGTAAAGGTGTCTTCATTATGGATAAGAATAAAGAACTTATTCCTGACTATTTCCGATTTGTAAGAGGGTTAGTTGATTCTAGTGATTTAAGTTTAAACTTAAGTCGTGAAATGTTACAACACGATCGTCATTTGAAGAAAATCGCTGCGAATGTTGAAAAGAAAATCAAATCAGAACTTGAAAAAATGCAAAAAAATGATCGTGAATCATATAACGAATTATATAAAACATATGGTATTAATCTTAAATATGGTATTTATGAAGGATACGGTATCAACAAAGAACTTCTACAAGACTTAATTATGTTTAAAACAACTAAATCTGACGAATATGTTACATTGAAAGAATATACTGATAACATGGATAAGAAACAAAAAGTAATATATTATGCATCAGGTAAATCAAAAGACTCTATTTTGGCTTTACCACAAATGGACTTAATCAAAGACAAAGATTACGAAGTATTATTATTTACTGATGATATCGATGAATTTATGGTAAATATATTAATGAAGTATGATGATAAAGAATTTAAATCAATTAATCAAGGTGATTTAGATTTGATTGATAAAAAAGATGAGAAGGTTTTAGATAAACTTTCTAAAGAAAAAGAATCTTTACTTCAAGCACTAAAAGCTGGATTAAGTGAAAAAGTAACAGATGTTAAATTATCAAAAAGATTAAAAGATAGTCCTGTATGTTTAGTTAGTGGAGAAGGACTAAGTATGGAGATGGAAAAAGTTCTAAAAAATATGCCGAATAGTAAAGATGCTAAGGCAACTAAGATTTTAGAAATAAATCCAAATCATGAAATCTTTAAAACACTAGAGAAAGTATATGAAACTAATCCTGATAAAATTACTAAGTATGCTAAAATCTTATATTCTCAGGCATTACTGATTGAAGGATTACCACTGGAAAATCCTGTTGAATTTAGTAATTTAATGATTGAATTTATGATTGACAAAGTAGAATAAGATGAAAAATGATTACATTTTGAATGTAATCATTTTTTTTGATTCTACCACTTTGAGCTATCTAAGAGGTAGATGAATTATGAATAATGACGTTTTAGACCTATCTAAACGTAAGAAAACACCAATCTTAGTTCCACGTGGAACTAAGATTGGTGTTTTGGAATTTTTATATGTAATCTTTTTTCTTCTAGAAAAACTAAATTTTTAGTGTTCACTAAAAATTGATTTTAGTTGTCCTTCTTTTATTAGTTCAATCATGATGTCAGAAATGTCTGGATTAAACTGGGTACCTTTATACATTGTTAGTTCTTTAATTATTTCTTCAGGATTTTTTTGCATTGAGTACGGTCTTAATGTGGCCATAGAACTTACGCTGTCAGCAACACATAGAATTTGGGATCCAAGAGGTATTTTGGATTTGGCTAGTCCATCAGGATATCCACTACCATTCCACCACTCATGATGGTGTTTAACTAATAAAGCAATTTCTTTAAGTGAAGAACTTTTACTTAATATTTCGAAACCGAAGATTGGATGTTCTTTTACTTTTTTATATTCTGATAATGTTATTTTTGATGGTTTATTTATTATTTCGCTTGGAACTCCAATTTTACCAATATCATGAACAATACCTGCCCAATATATTCTTGATACTTCATCTTCTGGTAATTTCATTCTTTGTGCGATTATTTGAGATATTTCAGCAACGTCTTCACTGTGCCCTCCTGTATATTTATCATATAGTTCTAGTGTTCTAATTAAACTGAGCACAATTTCATCTTTTAAATCATTGTTTCTTAATGATAACTTATTCATATCAAAGAATGAGTTGATTAGTTTTTGAAATGCAGCTATATTATTAAAATCTTCTTGGGATATTGTGTTTGGACTTCCTTCTTTTATATCAAAAGAAATTACTCCGTACTCTGAATCAAAGACTTCTATAACAATTATTATTGATTCCTTTAATTTAGGAATTGAATTAGAGAATAAAGGAAATCTCTCTTTAAGAATTTTTTCAAACTCCATAGCAAAATCATGTGTGTGTCTTGGGGTTATCCTTTCCCAATTAATGGAATTCGATTTAATGTCTAAATTATTTAAGAAGTCTAAGTCGTAGCCTTTAGCAGATAGAAACTCAATATTATTATCAGTATTTGTAAAACAGAAAGAACCGTCTATCTTATCAAATAACTTCATTGCTATTTTGTGAATATCTATTAGATAACTATTTTTATATGTAATATCTTCAGTATCAAGAGTATCTTTAACTTTTATCAAACTTAGAGTTGATTCCATCATTTCTTCTAGGCGTTCATTAGTTTTAATTAGGGACTTATTTTGTTCAATTACTTTTATAACTAGTGTTTTTCCGAAAATAGAGATGATAATTGCACTCATCAAAAATAGATTAAAGCCAACGATTGAGTGGTTATCGACTGCCATGTCATTAATTTGAAAGTACACAATATTGTAGGTTAGGATATATGCATAGCTTAAATATATCATCATTCTGTAATTGTAGTTAAAAATAGTAGTCATGAAGAAGATAAGAATAATACTTGCATAAATAGTAAACTTAAAATTTGGGAATAGATGCATAAAGTATATATAACTTACTATAATAAACAAAATTATAAAGATAGAAAAGGAAAGTAATTTTTTTAATGTAATAGAAAAATAATCATCCTTTTTCCCAGAATATATTACTGTCGTTGTAAATATCGAAATACTTACTAAAGCCATTATAAGAATTTGACTAAAGATATTGATGAACGAGGTGTCAGTTTGAAAACTGAAATAGATACTGGAGGGAACAGATACAACTAATGAAGTGATGAATACGGATAGAAGATATAGAAAACCTGTTTTTATTGATTCTGGCGTTTCACACTTAAACCTTGTTGTTAAGGCGTCAAAGGCAAGCATAGGGACTAATGACATTGCGCAAATTGCCATGCCGAATATGAAAGAATCAAAAAATGAATTATTTATGAGAATACGGATAAAAAATCCAGATGAAAATAGTCCAGTAATAATACCTGGCAGTGCTTTTTTCCCAAAAGTTTTGTAAAAACCAATGGCTAAACCTAAGAAAATCATTATGGGATAATGATTGTCAAGCTTTTCTATAAAAAGTTCTTCGAGAATAACTGTAACAGCAAGAATGATGCCGATAGCAATATTCTTGTTAATATTTGACGCTTTTCGTAACATAAAATCACCCCTGTAAAATTGATTTCGTATAATTTATTATAGGATAGAAAAGTGTATTTCACAAATAATTTATCGGGTAAAATGTATTTCAAGCAAGTATATGTGTAACTTATTATATTAATTGTATTGAGATATTAAGTATAGTATAATATGAAAAGCAAAAGAATATTTACTGAATGAAAGGACAGTTTTCATGAACTGAGGTGGAAGTAATGCTTAAATTAGTTAATGTTTCAAAATATTACCACAGTAATGATGTTGTAGCACTCGGACTTAGAAAAGTAAGTCTGGAATTTAAACTTGGAGAGTTTATAGCTGTAACTGGTGAAAGTGGTAGTGGGAAAAGTACATTATTAAATGTAATTAGTGGATTAGATACTTATGAAGATGGGGAAATGTATGTTAACTCCGAAGAAACATCATATTTTTCGATTGAAGAATGGGAAAGTTATCGTCGACAATATATTGGTTTTGTTTTTCAAAACTATAATATTATTGATTCTTATAGTGTTTTAGAAAATGTGATGATTGCTTTAACAATTCAAGGGTATGATCCGATAAATAGAAAAAAAAGAGCTTTAGAATTAATAGATAAAGTAGGTTTATCTAGTCATGCTCATCATAAAGCATCTAAATTATCAGGAGGGCAAAAACAGCGAGCTGTTATTGCAAGAGCTTTAGCAAAAGATTGTCCGATAATTGTTGCAGATGAGCCAACAGGTAACTTAGATAGTGAATCTAGTAAGGTTGTTATGTCTTTGTTACAAGAAATATCAAAAGATAAACTTGTTATAGTAGTTACACATAACTACTCACAAGTAGAAGAATATGCTACTAGAAAGATTCGTTTGTTTGATGGTGAAGTTGTTGAAGATAAAAGAACGAGTAATAGAAAAGATGTTAATGATAGTGTTGAATTAGCTACTCATAAAATGAATCTTGGGGATTTAAGTTTGATTTCTTTAAGAAACTTATTTAGAACACCTAGAAGAACTATCTTTACAATGATTGTAGCAATGTTTATCGCTATTATATTCACATTTAGTTATGGTAGTTATGTAAGTGAAACTAATGGTGGTATTTCTTTTCAGGATACTGGATATTTTACTAATGTTACTGAATCAAGAATTGTAGTTACTAAATTTGATAATTCAAAATTTACTCCTGCTGAATTAGATAGCTTATCGGGACTTGATAGGGTTAATTATTTATTAGAGCATGATGTAGTTTTGGATTCATATATTATGTCATACGTTTCAGAATATGATTATGTTTATACTAGGAGTAACTTGATAAATCCTGCAAGTATGTTAAGCACGAAAGACATAAAATTGGGTAGGTTACCTACAAGTACGTATGAGATTGTTGTTGAAGATTTTGATGAGTATTCACTTGGAGATACTATTAAATTAGGATATGATCATCCTGAGTTTACCTCTAGTGATGATTTTGTAAATAACACGGGAATTGCTTTTGAGATTGTTGGTATTGTAAAGAACATTAATCCAAATTCTTGGGAACAAAGAATGTATTTCCACGATGATTTTATTGAATCAGACATCGTTAAAGTAAATGCATATATTACTGGGCGTTGGGGTCAAGCATATGTTCGATATAATCTAATGTTGACAGGTGAGGATATTGGTGTGAATCTTAGCTATAATAATTATCTTATTGATGATACGTTGAATGATGGTGAGGTTGAAATAAGTTGGGATATCTTAAATGAACTATCTTTGATGGTAGACCAACTACCTTATGAGGGAAATGCTGATTTCTTTTTAGGGCTTAACTTTACTTTAGATGGTGAATCAAACTTTTTTGAGACTACTACTGATATTGAAATAGTTGACGAGTACACTATGGATTCTGATAGAGGATATAATACAATCGTTATGAATCAAAACACATTTAACAGTTTGATTCCAGATGAGACTTATCAAATAAGTATATTAGTCACAGATACTTATGACGCTGAAAAAGTATTAGAGGAACTTGAAGATTTAGGTTATAATGCTATTTACCCTTCAAACATTGGGAATGCATTTGATGAGATTATTCAATTGCTTTCTGGGTTATATTTTGCATTTTTGATGGGGTTATTAATGATAGTTATTTACTTCATTAGTTATATTGTTTTAAGAAATGTTCAAAATTCTAAGAAAAAAGATTATTTAATCTTTAGATCTATAGGTGCAAGTAAAAAAGATTTAAACAAAGTAACAATTTTAGAACTATTATTTACAGTAACATTGGCTTATATAGTTACAATGGTACTGCTTTATGTAAACGAATTATTTGATACATTTATTCCTCAATATTTACGATTCTTTACGGTGTATAGTTATATTACTATTTTCCTATTATTAACAGTTTTATCACTGTTATTAGGGAATAGATTTAATAAAAGAATATTTAGTAATTCTGTAATTACTTCATTAAAACAAGAGTAGGTGACAACATGATAAAATTAAAAGGGTTACAAAAATACTATAACCGTAAAAAAACAAATGAAATACATGTAATAAACGATATTAATTTAGATTTGCCAGATAAAGGATTAGTTGTTTTACTTGGTCCTTCTGGAAGTGGGAAAACAACATTATTGAATGTTCTTGGAGGACTAGATAAAGTCCATCAAGGTTCGATTACTTTTGGTGATGAGCAAATCGAGAAATATAATTCAAAAGTATGGGACAAAATTAGAAATAGAAAAGTTGGATATATATTCCAAAATTATAACTTATTAACTAACTTGACAGTGTATGATAATATTTCACTTACTTTAAATATGGTAGGAATCACTGAAAAAGAAGAGATTGATAAAAGAATTGATTACATATTAGATAGTATGGGAATGATAAATTACCGTAAAAGACGTGCTTTTCAGTTGTCAGGAGGACAGCAACAACGTGTTGCGATAGCTCGAGCTTTAGCTAAAAACCCATCAGTTATAATAGCTGATGAACCAACTGGGAACTTAGATAGTAAAAACACACAAGACATAATGAATATTATTAAGCAAATCTCATTGAACAAACTAGTAGTTTTAGTAACTCACGAAGAGGAAATTGCTGATTTTTATGGAGACAGAATAATCCGCCTTGAAGATGGGAAAATAATTAGTGATATTTCAAATACATCAAACGGTAGCTTAGATGTTCAACATGAAACTGATATCTACTTAGGTGATATGCGCTCAGTATCTAATGTATTAGATGATAATTCATCATTAAAAGTATATACTGATGAAGATATTGAAGATAAATTAGATATAAGATTAATTGTTAAGAATAAAACAGTTTATATTGATGTTAAATCTAAAGAGTATCAAAAAATTCAATTACTTGAAAAAGATACTGAAATTAAGATATACGATAAGAAATATGAAAAGTTACAAGCAGTAGATTTTGTAGAAACTGATTTCAATTTAGAATCAATAATTACAGAAGCAGATACTGAAAATGTTAAACACAGTGTAATAAGCATTAAAGACAGCTTAAAATTAGCTGTAAAAAGGTTAAAAGGATCCTCTAAATTAGGAAAACTATTTTATGTAGGATTTGCTGGAGGAGCAATTCTTATTGCTCTAGCAGTTGGTATGTTAAGTGGTATCTTAACAATGGGATCTGATGAATTTTTACAAGGAGCAAAGGAAATGGTTGTTTTTGATAAGAATACAATGGATTATGATGATCTTGTATTGTTAGCTGATGATCCTTCTGTTAATTACTTCCAAGTTATTGGTTCAATTAATATAAGAGTTGGTTTACCAACGATATTCCAAAATTTTGATAATAGTGTTGCTTTATCAAAGGATGCTGTTTATAGTGAATATCTAAATGAATCAAAGATTATTTATGGTAATGATAAGGGAGTTCAAAATTATAATGAATTCGTTATTGATAAACGAATAGCTGATCAATTGTTAAAAAATTCAACATACAACTATTTAGGAATTACAACGTATAAAGATTTATTAGATATTGATTACTATATTACACTAAGTGGACCAGAAGGACCATTTCAGTATGAAGTGAAATTAGTCGCAATTGTTGATGATGAAAGTGCAGTTATTTATGCTACACAGGAACTTATCTTTATGTCTCAGTTTCAAGTTGGGATATACGAGATTTTCGAAGACGATATTACATTAGAACAAGGGTTTGAAATAGAAGAAGATGATGAGTTCCTTGTTTATGATTTGGAAATATTAGAAGCGCCTTTAGCATTAAATACTGTTGAATACTTTGATAAGACTTTCCATGCAGTTGGTGCTTATACAAGTGATACTAATGTTCCTATGGTTTTAATTAAACGAGATCATATAGGGGAAACATATTTTGATGACGTTTATGTATTGCCAAACGCTAATGTATACTTCCATTCAAATGATGTTGATAAAACTATAAAATATTTAATAGAAGAAGGTATCGAATCAGAAAGCTCATATCAAGAACAGTATGATGTTTATCGTTCTAATCGTTTAAGTGATAGCTTAGGAACAATAATCTTTACATTTGTTGTCTTATCTGCTTCTGCTATCAGTTATTTCTTTATTATAAGATCTAGTTTATTATCAAGAATTTATGAAGTAAGTGTTTATAGAGCTCTTGGAGTAACAAAGGGCGATATTCGTAAAATATTTACTACAGAGATAGTTCTTATTACAACAATAACAAGTATTGTAGGATACCTTGGTACAACACTTATAATGTACCGTATTCAACTGTTGGCTGAAGATTATATGGATCTAATCTATATATCACCGCTAAGTATCATATCAGGAATTATTGTTATTTATACTATTAATATTATTTCAGGACTTATACCTGTATCAAATTTATTACTAAGAACACCAGCTGAAATATTAAGTAAATACGATTTCTAAAAAAGCACATTTTGTGCTTTTTTTTGAGTACATATAAAATCCAACTTAATAGTGTGCTATAATTATAGTAGGTGGTGGTTCTATGATTGAACATATTTTCATTAAAAACTACAAGGCATTTAAAAAAGAAAATATACCTTTAGATAGAAATACATTACTAATAGGTTCAAATAGTTCAGGGAAGACTACAGTTTTAGAGGCTTTAGACCTATTTTTTAACAATGTATTACATTATCACTATATTATTGATAAGACAAAAGACGTTATAGTTGAGATCCATATAAATGATAATAGATATCGCAAAGTATACAAAGCACCTAGGTATAACATTGATTTTTCTATTTGTATTGGAGATATGTTTGATATAAATCATATTAAGTATTTATATATCCCAAAAATAATTGATAATCCTAAGTTATTGAATGACATACTGACTATTAATTTGACAGGTAAAGTATCTCCTGAAGAGCAAGTGAACATTTTCAAAGTATCCGACTATATAGACGGAGTCATTGGAAATAGTAATTATAAACTATTTAAGACATCATCAAAATATGAAATGAATATTGATGATAATGTGGAACTTAATAAGGAAGATTATTGTCGCATTGTTTCTAATATAACTTATCAACACTTGATTATCGGAATTGATAATTATGAAGACAATTTCGATATAGATGCGTTAAATAAAATTATAAAATATTCCTATCAAACAATCTTTATTACCAACGATAAGAAGATAGTTAAGGACTATAATTATTTCGTCTTTGCACTTTATAAAGGAAACAAAATTGACGATTTAGATACCATTAAGAAGAGACTATATAAAGGATTTAATAAGATATATCTGCTAGTTGAAGGGAAATACGACGTAAATTGGTTCGAAACAGCTTTGAGACTTTTAAATAAAGATGATAAGTATACTGTCATTCCTTGTGGTGGTAGTGGGAACATTGCTTATGTTGAAGAACAATTGATTAAAGAAGGATTTAAAACGATAGTAGTTATGGATGGAGATACTCTAAAAAAAGGTTCCTTAAAAAGAGATGTTATTGAACAATACGCAGATGTAAGTTATATTAATAATCGATTTAGTTTGAATCTAGAATATATGCCTAAAAAGAAACATGCTTTTTTCAAAAAGTTTTACGTGAAAGATGATGTAGTAAAAAATGTGTTAAGCCGATGGGCAAAAAAGAATTTAACATTGCAAAATGAATTTGTAAAAGAGTTAGATATAATCCTAACAAAAGGAGTGGTTTAGTGGATTATTATATAGAGTGTCGAAACGTTTTTAATAGGAAAAATATTAGTATTTTTGATTCTGAGGATGAGGTAGTTGCTAATGTTGAATTTCATAAAGCATCAGACAAGTATCAAATTGAGATTAAAAATATTTTTACTAATAAGACATATTACTGTAAATCAAATCCTTTGAGGATTAAAAAGCGATACATCGTTTTTGATGGTAATCAAAAACAGGTTTCCAATATAGGCCTAGGAGTAAAAATTATTCATAGTATTATTGAAGCAGATAAATATTATTTTGTTAAAGCTGCTTTTTGGAAAATTAAATATACTATTTATGATAATAGAACTGTAATAGGTGGTTTAAATATTATTAGAAAAAATAGAAAAAGATTTTATAAAATCACGGTGAACAACGATGATTTTGTCATTGTTCTATCATTGTTTTTGCTAGCGCAAGCCGTTAGAATAAAAAGTATAGTTATATAGGAGGATTATTATGAGATATTATGTAAAACAAAAAGTGTTTTCTTTAAGAGATAAATTTAAAATTCTTGATGGATCACAAAATGAATTGTATCAAGTTGCTGGAAAATTTTTCAGTATTCAAAATAAACTAGAACTGCTTAATATGGATGGCTCTCAAGTTCTAAACTCTAAGAAGCAAATATTATCGATTTTACCGAAATACTTTGTATATACACCTCACGGTGATCAAGTTGCTGAAATCGCAAGAAAGTTTGCTTTTAAGCCTAAATTTATTGTTCAAGTAGGGCATGAGGAACTTATGGTTGAAGGTTCACTTTTTGGACATTCATTTGGTATTTTTAATGGTGATGTAGAAGTTGCTTCAATTCAGAAAAAGATTATTTCATGGGGAGATACATATGAAATAAATATTGAGGACGAAACGAAAAAGGAATTGTACTTATTCATTGTAATAATTATAGATCAAGTAATTCATGAATCTAAAGGCCGTTCAAGAGGAATTAATACATAGTTGGAGAGTAAATGCTTGATTTGTGGAAATCCTACAAATCCGCTTAGTGATAAACAACTAAAAGTCACATATAGGGTCTGCCCAAAATGTGACTTAATTTCTAAGGAAAAAGAGTATCATTTAAGCGATAAAACAGAAAAGGAAAGATACGATTTACACCACGATACTAGTACAAATCAGGGGTACTTAAACATACTTAATAATTTGATTAATTTGTACGTTAGACCGCTCAAAAGCGTAAAAACAGTACTCGATTATGGCTCTGGACCCTATCCAACGCTAAAAAAACTATTATCAGAAGAAGGATTTGAAGTGAATGATTTTGATCCTTTTTATAATAATAATATAGAGTACCAAAACTATAAATATGACTTGATAATTTCAACAGAAGTATTTGAGCATTTTAGCAATCCAATTAAGGAAATAAAACACCTGCTATCATTAATGAATGACAGAGGGTATTTATTAATAATGACTAACTTTAGAACAATGCCAGCTGATGAATTTACATCATGGTGGTATCGCAGAGATGAAACACATGTTTCTTTTTTTAACAAGAATACATTTGATTATATTTCCAAGGAGTTTGATTTGAAAGAGATTGATTGTAATAATAAAAATATCATTTTATTTCAAAAGAGATAGGAATTCATGGTGGAAGTATGAAAAAGATTAAAATAACTGCCAAAGAAATTGTTCAGTTTATTTATTCTGGTGGGGACTTAACAAGCGAATTTAAATCTAATAAGCGTGCGCTACAAGGGATTGATGCGCATGCTTTTTTGCAAAACAAATATGGAGAAGATGATGAGAAGGAAGTTAGAGTTGAAACTCTTTATCATTATGAAGGATATGAGTTTTATATTACAGGGCGAATGGACGGACTTATAAAAGAAAAAGGTAAACTTATTATTGAGGAAATTAAGAGTACATTAATGGATTTGCCTTTAATAGATATTGATTCTAGACCTGAACATCTTAGCCAAGCTAAAATGTATGCATATTTATATTGTAAAACTAAGGGCATAAAATCTATAAATGTTCGTTTAACTTATATAACAGTGGGTGATTATGAAGTGAAATCATTTAATAAGCGATATAACCTCACACAGTTAGAGAAATTTTTCAAAAAAACAATTGTTGAGTACACAAAATGGCTAGTGATATATGATAATCACCAGTTGACTAAACTTAAATCATTAGAGGGGTTATCGTTTCCTTTTGAAGATTACCGAGAAGGACAATATAAGTTTATGGGAGCAGTATATAAAACACTAATTAATGAGGACATTTTGTATAGTATTGCACCTACGGGTATAGGAAAGACTATTGCGGCACTTTTTTCCAGTTTAAAAGTTATCAAAAATGAAAAAGATAAGATATTTTATCTAACTGCGAAAAACGCTGGTAAGAAAATTGTTGTAGACACTGTGAATTTATTAAAAGACAATGGGCTAGTTTGTAAGACGGTAGTTATTAATTCTAAGGAAAATATGTGTATGATGGACAAAGTAGATTGCGACCCTGAAATATGTCCTTATGCAAAAGGGTTCTTTAACCGTTTAAAAGAGGGATTGAACGATATTTTTGTACATCAAGATGTGTATGATATGGAGTTAATCAAAAGTTATGGAGAGTATCATAAAATATGTCCGCATGAATTTAGTTTAGCAATTTCTAATTACTCTGATATTGTTATTTGTGATTATAACTATGCTTTTGATCCGAGAGTTCATTTAATTCGATATTTTGATGAAGAATACTTTAATCCTATGCTTTTAATTGATGAGGCACATAATATGATTGACCGCTCACGTTCTATGTACTCCAGTTTTATTAAGAAATCATCATTAATCGCTCTTAGAAGAAGTTCAAGCAAAGTAAAACCAGCGATTAGATCACAAATCAATAAATTAGTTAAGTATATTGATAGTTTTGTTGATGAATACGAGATTATTAAGGCTCAGTTTTACTATCAGGAAGAACTAGATTACGATTTAGTGAGATTGATTGAAAGAATTACTACTAAGATTGAACAAATCTTATCAGAAAACAAGAAGTTTTCTAATCGTGATAAGATTTTAGATGGATATTTTGAATTAATTCAGTTTGTGAGAATAAGTGAGTATTATAGTGATAGCTTTAGATATATAATTGAAGTGATTGATGATGATATAGTTATTAGTCAAAGATGTCTAGATGCTTCTAAGTATATTTATGATACTATTGATAGAAGAGCTAAAGGAACTGTATTTTTTAGTGCTACCTTAGAACCCGTTGATTATTACGTTAAATTGATAACGAACGGTGAAGGTAAAAGTATTCAGATACAGTCTCCATTCAAACAAGATAATCTTGGGCTATTTATTGATGATTCTACTTCTACTAGGTACCGAGATCGTGAGAGAAGCATTGATGCTATAATAGATTCTATCTATGGAATGCTTGAAACTAAAATAGGAAATTATATAGTTTTCTTTCCCTCTTATAGGTATCTAAATCGTGTTTTAGAGCACTTTAAGAGCGAGGACTATGAAATATTAGTCCAATTAAGAAATATGACAACTAAGGGAAGAAAAACTGTTTTGGACAAGTTTGATACCGTCGGGATGGTATCAAAAGTAGGTTTCTTTGTTATTGGTGGAAGTTTTAGCGAAGGAATTGATTATATTGGCGATAAACTAAGTGGTGTTTTAGTTGTTGGAGTAGCTCTACCGCAGTTTAATAAATATAATGAGCTATTAAAGAACTATTTTGAAAAGGAGTTTGGAGAAGGATTTGACTATGCTTATACATATCCTGGAATGAATAAAGTTATCCAAGCAATTGGAAGAGTTATTAGAACAAACGATGATGTAGGAGTAGGGATTCTATTTGATGATCGCTATGCACACTATAAGTACAAAACTCTTTATCCTAAAAATTGGAATCATATAAAAACAATCAAACGAAATACATATCTTCAAAACTATTTGGAAGATTTTTGGCGTAAGAAAAATAAAATTTAAATAGTTTAGGTGTTCATAAAGAGAATATAATTTTGACACGTTTAGAAAAAGGGACACAAGGTGTTTTTATATTAGACAAAGGATTAAATCATACAAGTTCTTAAAAAATAAAAAAGTTTGTTAACTCAAGTGATTATCAAGTTAGTAGGGATAATACCTATTTAAGTAGAAAAAAGTATGAAAATGAAAATATATACTCGAAAATAGGAGGATATAATGGAAGAATACATGAAAAAAGACAAGAATAACGAGTTGTTGAAATAGCGGCTGACCTGTATGGTGTAAACTAGCTTATATTATGAAAGTAGGAGGGTTTGAGAGCTTTGTTTTTGAGTTTTCTGATGGTAGTGAAAGTTATATTTTAAGGTTTGTTCATAGTAGTCACAGAGTATACGAACAAGTACTCGCAGAACTAGAATTTATTGAGTATCTTGATAGTAATAATTCCCCAGTTTCGACTGTAATTCATTCAATTAACAACAAGACTGTTGAAAAAATTGAGATTGATGACATAAGATACCTTTCCGTTTGTGTATTTGAAAAGGCTCATGAAGTATTGGTTACTGAAACTGATCAAACTGATGAATTTTTTATAATGTTCGGTGAGAAATTGGAAAACTTCACAATCTCACAAAATCCTTTAATCCAATAAATAAAAGAATAGATTGGACAGAAGAAAATTATATGGGATAGCTGTAAAAGTTTTAGAAGAAAAAGACCGTAAAATCATTGAAATATACGAAAAATTGCTAGAAAAAATAAATATATTGCCAAAAAACTGTGATAATTTTGGACTGATTCATACAGATATTCATTTCTATAATAAGTACATATATAAAGGAGAACTAACGTTTTTTGACTGGGATGACTCGGCATATAAGCATTTCATTAGTGATTTAGCAATAGTGATATTTTACCACTTTATGTATAAAGATGTTTTACAAGAAGGTATAAACGTACAAAGTCGGCATATTTTAGCGCTTTTAGTCGAAGGATATAATCGTCAAAATCTTCTAGATATTTCCTTCCTCTGGAAATTGAATGATTTTTTGCTTCTTCGATCAATTGTTATTTACATTCTTCTTGTTGCTGCAGCTACTTCAAAAAGTAAAAATCTTATACTCCATAGTTTCATTAGAAAAACTAGAAATTTTATTATTAATTGCGTTCCATTTTTGGACATGAGTTTTGTTTTGGATGGATTTGAAAAGTGATTGGTCAACATTTAATTTTCAATAGACAGGATTAATATTAGCAATTTTTGCTTATTCATTTATGTGAAAGCAGAAATTATGCTACTATTCTATATTAATTTTGACCAAACATTCATTGCCGCAATATTTCTACAATTCTATTCTGTCATATACACTAGTTTTCCTATACATGAACTTGATAATGTGATATTATCTAATCATTCCGGAGGTTATACTTCGAATACTAATAAGGAAGTAAATAAAGATATATTAAATATTATTAGAAAACTTCGTGAGGAAAATTACGAAGATAGATTGAATTTAAAAAATTTATTATAAGGTGGAGTAAACATGAAAAGAGTATTACTATTATTTTTAGCACTAGCATTAGGAGTAACTTTAACTGCATGTAAGGAAGATGAAGAAGTAGAAGAAATTGTGCATGAAGTGCCAAAAGAAATCTCTGTAAATCTTCAAGAACTTCAGTATGCAGAGTATCTAACACTTAATAATCCTGTTGTAACAATTACTGTTGAAGGGCTAGGAGACATAGTAATCCAGCTATTTCCAGGAGTTGCACCAATTACTGTAGATAATTTTCTAAAATATGTTGCTGATGGAGACTATGACGATAATTTATTCCATAGAGTTGTTAATGGTTTTGTTATACAAGGTGGCCAACTAGAATCTCCTGAATGTAATATCCCTGGAGAAATGTTATCAAATGATTTTGATAATGAATTGATGCATTATCGTGGGGTAATTTCAATGGCTAGAGTTGGTGATGATTATGGATCTGCAAATTCTCAATTTTTTATTGTTCAACAAACTTCAACTTACTTAGATGAAGAGTATGCAACATTTGGTGGAGTAGTCGCTGGATTCAATGTGCTTGATTATATAGCTTCAATGCAAGCAAGTAATGGAGAATATCCTTATACACCAGTAGTTATTACTTCAATCACTGTTGATCTTAATGGTTACGTTGCTCTAGATAGAGTTTGTGTAGAAGAAGATTAGAAAGAATACATAATAAGTAATGAGATGTAGATAAGAGAGAGAATGAAATCAAGTTTTCATTCTCTCTTTTTTAGTGTTATAATGTATTAGGTGGTTTGATGAAAAAGTATGATGAAAGAGAAACATTGTTTTCTCGTGTATCTTTAACAAAAGATACTCAACAGTATAAGGAGTTTTATAAGAAGAATAAAGAACTACAAATTACTGATGATTCACAAAGACAGTTTTCCTTTAGAGATGTTTTAAGAAAAGATGAGTCTTATAAGAATCTCTTTTTTCCTTTAACGAAAAATAATAAATTAATCATTCAAAATCTTTTTGATATGGTTAAGAGGCAACATGTTAATCCAAATAGGATTGACATGGATAATGGTTTTTCGGCTAATATAAAGGAAATAGGGAAGTATTATGGTGCTACTTCTGTTGGAATTGCGAGATTGAATGATTATTCTTATTATTCTCATTTTGGAGGTCTTAGCAATTCTTTGAATATTGATAATTATGGTGAAGAGATATTACCGAAATATAAAACTGCTATTATTTTCACTGTTTTGATGGACAAAGACATGATTAATAGAGCTCCACACTTTGAAGAATTGCTAGCTACAGAAGATGCGTATTTGAAAGTAGCTATAATTGGAAGTAGATTAGCTATGTACTTAAAAGAACTAGGATACAAATCAATGTTCGATTGTTCAGAGTATTATTTAGCTCCTTTAGTTCCTTTAGCTTATGACGCAGGACTTGGTGAAATTGGAATGTGTAACCATCTTGTGACAAAAGAGTATGGTAATAATGTTAGATTAGGAGCAGTGTTTACTGACTTAGTAATTGGTTATGATAAACCTATTGATTTTGGCTTGAAAGAATTTTGTAAGGAATGCAAATTATGTTTAAGTAATTGTCCTTCTAATGCAATAAACTCTAAAACAAGAGAAGTTAACGGGAGACAATTTTATGAGTTTGACGATAATAAGTGTTTTGGAATGTGGATTAATTCAGGTACTGATTGTGGAATATGTATTTCATCCTGCCCTTTTACTCAAGGTGTCGATCAAGTAAAACTTGATCTTATAAAAAAGAGACCAGAGATGATTAAGAAAATTTTGGAAGAACATATTCAAAAATATGGTAGAAGAAACAACACTAAAAACAGTTTAGATATAGTTAAGAGGGGGGCGCGTAATGGAGATTAGTATAGATATTCATGGTTTTACTGTAGATGAAGCAAAAAGGGAAATAGAGAAATTAATCGCTAATTGTGGCGATAATATAAACGGAATCAGAGTAATACACGGGTTTCATAGAGGCAATAATTTACAAAACTTAGTGAGGAATCCAAATGGGATAAGAAGTAAAAGAATTAATAGACGGAAATATAGTATGAATCAAGGTGAAACAGTTCTTGAATTGTTAGAAAAGGGGTAATTATGAAAAAAAGTAATCCAATATATTTGGTAGTGGTGTTAATAGCTTTGTTTGTTTCGGGAGTGTCAATCTCAATAGTTTTTGTAGGGTTTTCATCCGTGTCAATGGTTTACCCCGTATTAGTAATAATCGCTATAGTAGTGATTATCTTGCTTTCTGCAAACTATTTATCATCCGGAGCTTTAGAAAAGAGGATGGAAATCTACTTGGAATGCCCACATTGTGGGAAAGAGACGGAAGCAAATGGGAAATATTGTAAACATTGTGGAACTAGCTTAGAGTTAGAAGTGATTTGTGAGTATTGTGGACATAGAAATAAAATTGATAGAGAAGTTTGTGAAAAATGCAAAGCAAATTTAAAGTGAGAAAACAACTGACCATGCTGCTTATTAATAGATGAAAAAGCAGATGATAAAATTGAATTATAAAAGAAGTATAATAATAGGAGTAATATTAATGATTATATTATGTATTATGATAGTTTTTTCTTATATGTATAATCAAATTATATTGCTAGTATTATCTGCTATATCATTATTGGTCAATGCAATAATGATGTTAATTATAATGTCAATAGATATGTTCAGAAGAGACAAAATACTAGACATCGAAGCATTGAAGAAACAAGGATTAACGATTATTTCTTGTAAAGAGTGTGGAAAAGAGAATGTATTAGAGGATATATTTTGTATATTCTGTGGTGATAGACTAGGAGAAGAAAATGAACAGATATAAAAGAAATGTAAAATTAGACTATTATCATACGTTTTTCAGGAATTTTAATGTAACACAAGGAATTTGGTTACTCTTTCTTGTGTCCAAAGGTTTTACACTTTTTGAAATTGGAATATTCGAAGGAATTTTTCATTTGGCAAGTTTATCGATGGAAATACCATCTGGAGTAATTGCAGATCTATTCGGAAGAAAGACAAGCAGGGTTTTAGGAATTCTTTCGTATCTTGTATATGTACTAATAATGATATCTAGTACAAATGTAGCATTTATAGCCGTTTCGTTCATATTCTGCGGAATTTAATTTGCTTTTGAATCGGGTAGTGGTGAGGCATTACTTTATGATTCATTGATTAAAACGGACGATGAGGAAAAATATCTCAAAATTACTGGAATAAAAGAAGTTTTATATCAAGCGAGTTCCAGTATTGCCTTACTTGTTGGTGGTTACATTGCAATAGTAAAGTACGAATTAAGTTTTGTAATTGTCTTTATTACCTTTGTTGTCGCATTAATCCCTATTTTACTTATGAAGGAAACTATTCAAAAAAGTGAAAGGAAACATAGATCAATAATGGAATTAATGAACGAACACTTTTTTGATAGTACAAAATTTATTTTTTCAGATAAAAGGCTAGTATTTTTGATTTTAATCGGATCAATGATGGCTGCTCCTGTAACTACGCTATTTCTCTATTTTCAAATATACTTAGGTGAGTTGAATTATAGTTTAGGAATGATCGGAATTTTGCTTGGACTTCATTCAATATTTGGAGCGTTAGGTGGGTTTTTCGCGGAAAAGCTAGAACGAAAATTTAATGAGAAACTTATTTTGTATATTGTACCGGTTCTTATTGTGATTTCTATTTTATTGTTACAATTTGACCACATTATCTTTTTACCCTTTATCTTATTGGGATTTCTTGATAGTTTATTTTATATAGTACTTGGATACTACATAAATAAACTGGTTCCATCTGAGAAAAGGGCTAAAGTATTAAGTTTTAATAGTTTTTGTTTCAGTATTGTTATGATTATTTTATTTCCAATAATTGGAATAATTGGGACGAATGTATCATTAAAAGTATCGTTTTTTGTACTATCTATAATCATTTCGATTTTCTATATTTTGCTATTAATTGTGCTTAGAAAGATAAAGTATTTCGTCAAGTAATTATATGATTATTTTTTTGAAAATAGGATAATATATTATAAATATAGTCTACTATTTGATAGAATTGTACTGTAAAGTGTTGCGATTTTTACTGTTTTTCAGAAATGATTTTATGAAAGAAATTATGTAAATATTAAAAAACTATAATGATTGAAGGTGTATTATGTATAAAATTTTATCGAAGAAGAAACTTAATAATGATGTTGACCTAATGATTATTGAAGCCCCTTTAGTTGCTAAAAATACGAAACCAGGGCACTTCATTATTCTAAGAGTAAATGAAGAAGGAGAGAGAATTCCACTTACTATTGTTGATAGCGATAAGAACAGTGTTACTATCATCTATCAGAAACTTGGTTATTCAACAAACCTATTGGGAACCCTAAGTGAAGGTGACTATATTTTTGACTTTGTTGGTCCACTTGGAAAAGCTGCTCATATAAGAGATGTCAAGTCTGTAATTGGGATTGCTGGTGGTGTAGGTGCAGCACCTTTATTTCCTCAACTCAAGGAGTACAAAAGAAGAGGGGTCAATGTTGATTTGGTACTTGGAGGACGATCTAAGGACTATCTGCTGTTGATTGATGAATACAAGGAGTTTTGTGATAATATCTATTGCTGTACTGATGATGGTTCGTTTGGATTTAAAGGTTTTGTTACAGAATTTGCGTTAGATTTATATAGAACAAAACGGTATGACCAAGCCATTGCAATAGGTCCTCTAATTATGATGAAAAATGTAGTTTTGTTAAATGAGAAGTACGATTTACCTACGGATGTATCTTTGAACCCTATTATGATTGACGGAACTGGGATGTGTGGTAACTGTCGAGTTACTATTCACGGTAAAACCTTTTTCGCGTGTGTTGATGGACCGGATTTTCCTGGTGAAGGTGTGAATTTTGATGAGCTTATGACAAGACAAAAGTATTATGAAGAAGAAGAGCATATTTGCAATTTGGAGTTGATGATTAATGAAAATTCCTAGAGTTAAGATGGAACTGTTAGATAGTTTTACAAGACAATCAAATTTTGAAGAAGTTTCTTGTGGTTTTACGCTTGGCCAATCAAAATTAGAGGCTAGTAGATGCTTAGATTGTAAGAATCCTCGATGTGTTACAGCTTGTCCCGTTCATATTAATATACCGTTGTTTATTAAGCAAATTATTACTGATGACATTAATGATGCTTATTTTACGCTGTATAAGGACAATATTCTGCCAGCTATTTGTGGTCGAGTTTGTCCACAAGAGAAGCAATGCGAAGGCGCATGTATTGTAGGAATTAAGGGTGAGAGCGTAGCAATTGGAGCTCTTGAAAGATTTCTTGGAGATCACGCTCTTAAAAATGATGTAAGAGTGAATGATGCTATTATTGAGAATGGAATGAATGTTGCTGTAGTTGGAAGCGGACCAGCAGGTCTAGCGAATGCAGCTAGTATGAGGAGATTAGGATATGGGGTAACAATATATGAAGCTCTTCATGAGTTTGGTGGAGTTTTAAAGTATGGTATTCCAGATTTTAGGTTACCAAAAGACATCGTAGAAGAAGAAATTAATAGATTAAAAGATATGGGAATAAATTTTCTTAAAAATGTAGTAATTGGAAAGACAATCACTATTGATCAATTGTTTAAAGATTATGGATATAAAGCAATCTTCCTTGGAAGTGGAGCTGGTCTCCCTAGTTCTTTACATTTACCAGGTGAAAACTATAGTGGAGTGTATTATGCAAATGAGTTTTTGACTCGAGTAAATCTTATGAAATCACGTAATTTCCCACAAAGTCCTACCCCAGTTAGAACAGGTGATAATGTTGCGGTGGTCGGTGGAGGAAATGTTGCTATGGATGCTGCAAGAACTGCAAAAAGATTAGGTGCGAAAAATGTCTTTATTCTATATCGTAGAGATATGAATAGTTTACCTGCTAGACTTGATGAAGTTCATCATGCAATTGATGAAGGAATTGATTTTAGATTGTTATTAAATCCCGTTGAATTTATTGGGAAAGACTACTTAATAAATCGAGTTAAGTGTGAAATAATGGAACTTGGTGAAGAAGATTCTTCGGGAAGAAGACGCCCGATGCCAACTGGAAAATTCAATTATTATGATATTGACTCATGTGTAATTTCAATCGGACAAAAACCAAATCCAATCTTGAAAGATTCAACAAAAGATTTAGTAACTGATAAATGGGGAAGAATTGTAGTTGAAGATTTCCAAACTTCAATTCCAGGTGTTTTCGCTGGAGGAGATGTTGTTAGTGGAGCTGCTACAGTTATTCTTGCAATGGGGGCAGGTAAAGATGCAAGTCCTTATATGGATAAATATATAAAAAGCAATCTTTAATATAGTTATTTGACTTTTTGACCAAAAAGATGTAAAATTTCCTTAGATGCTTTGACTATCAAAATAAATTTCAGGAGGAATAGTATGTCAAAAATTGGTCTTTTAGTTTGTGGAAATTCAGGGATAGATTATATCAATCATAAGTATGATCTTTCAGTAATAAGATCTATGATTCTTATAGGGGAAGATGAGTATTCTGATTATATAGATATTAAGGCTGGAGATTTTTATAAGATACTAAAGGAAAATCCAGC
>JAOZSP010000031.1 GCA_029939615.1 Candidatus Izemoplasma sp.
CTTTAGTTTGGAAATATTTCTTTTTGAGAATACAGGTAGTAAAATTGAATCTAATATATACATAATATCGCGTATTATACAGACGCAAACATATATATTGCTATTAATACTATTGCGATATCTGCAGAGACATGAATAATCCATGAATTCATAAAACTTTTTCCAAACTTATTCATGTAAGCTAAGAATGCTCCAACAATGAATAATCCTACAATCGTAAATATAACAGTCCAAATATTAAATAATAATACCATCAATACTACATGATAGAGACTAAACATAATACTCGAAACTACAATTGCTAAGACTGTACTTCTCTTCTCTAAAGCATAATAAATATATCCTCTAAAGAAGAACTCCTCTATTAAAGAGTTAATAAATGATAAATAAATCGACCAAAGCCATACATTGTGCATTCCAATACCTATGTCTTCCATGCCTTCAATCACTTTTGAAGCATCAAACATGAACTGAATCGTGAAGTATCCTCCGATTGTACCAATAAAGATAACAAGACTTGCAATTAAAGGAATTTTCAACTCTTTAATTGTAGGTCGTTTGAACAAAATCTTCTCTTTTATGTTTGAACCTCGAATGTAAAAAACACTAATTAAAGGAATCCCAACAAAGAAAATAATTCGTACAATTTGTTTCGAGATATATTGCAAGTTAAACACATATTCTAGTACAACGAGTAATAGAACGACAAAAATACTATATATTAAAGCCTTTTTATTCATTATTCTCACAGAAATACTTATCGAATTGTTGAATAGCATCAGTTTTCGAATACGTGAAGTATACACGATAATTCTCATTATCTAAGATTCTTAGATGCTTGGATATTTTATGTTGTTGTATTCTGAATCCATTTCTTACAGATAATGTACGCCACCATGATTCACCACCTAGTGTAATAAATTGTCTTCTTGGTGGCTTTTGAATCGCAATAGTTTGTATGATTTCGACCGACTCATCACCAAATAGTGATTTAACTAAGTCGTGTTCGTTAAATATAGATACAAAAGTAACAGCTTCTGGCCACTTTAGTTTGCTTCTATTTTTTTCTATTTGTATCAAGGTCTTTTTACTAAGTCCAATTGTTAAAGCCATCTGTTCTAATGTCATTTCTTGATCTTTTCTTAGGCCTTCTAAAATCGTTTGTGTTTTATTACAAAAATCTATTTTGTTCATCAAATCATCTCCTTTTACATAGTGTAATTTTACACTATGGTGTAATTTTACACTAAATTAGATTGGGTGTCAAATAGAAAATAAAAAGATATATTAGAGTGTAATCTAATATATCTTTGTTATTCTGATGTATGAATCAAATGCTTCTAAATTATTATCAATTACTTTTGATAATATTGCTCAATGTTTTGTTCCCATCTATCTCTTTTTTGTTCATAGATACTATATAAGTATTGGTCTAAATATTGATTTAAAAAATCAGTATAGGATATTCCGTAAGTTCTAACATAATTGTTAATAACTTTTAATTCGTCTTTGGTAAAATATTCATCGCAGTTTTCAGGAGTTATTTTAGATCTAATCTTACCTGTTATCTTGATAGAAAATTTCCCTCGCTCTTTGATTTTACCAATGTTATTAACAAGAATGCTTTCGACGTAACCATCATCTTGTTCAACTTCAATAAGCACAACAGCATCATTTGCTTTTGCTATTTTTAATAATTTATTGTACTTAAATTTGTCTTCGTCTATTAAAGCTTGAAGTTGATTAGTGCTGTTTTTAATTTTTGATTTAGATGATGAGAAAACACTATGTAGAATATAGTCAAGTTCCATAGTTACACCTCCGTTCTAATACTTACATAATATATAATATGAAGTTATTTTGGAACGATAACTGGACGGAGTTAATATTTATTTAAGATTTGAGAAGAATAAGATATATTGATGTTATATGACTTACTAAGTAATATAAAATAGAAATCAAAGAATAATAATATGGGTAAAGGACATATTTAACTAATAAAGCGTGGTATACTTTAATGAGAGGTGACAAATATGCATGTAAAAATAAATGATTTATCAATATTTTATGAAATCATTGGTGAAGGAGTTCCAATCATTATGATTCACGGGTACTCTCTAGATCACTCGAGTATGAAGTACAGTTTTGAGGAAATATTTCAAAGAAAACAAGGATATAAAAGAATCTATGTAGATTTACCTGCGATGGGATTATCGGGATATAATAAAACTGTTAAAAATACTGATGATATTTTAAATATAGTAATTAAATTCATTGATCGAATTATTGGAGAAGAATATTTCATTATCACAGGTATGTCTTATGGTGGATATCTTGTGAAAGGAATACTTAAAAACTTTAATAAACAAGTTCTTGGAATGCAGATGATTTGTCCAGTAGTTATTCCAAACTATCGACATCGTAAACTACCTAAACATGAAGTACATCATGTTGATGATTACGCAAAATCACTTCCAAAAAGAAAATCAAGTGGAATAAACGGATGTGTTATCCAAACAGAAGAAGTATACAATGTATATATGAAATATATCATTCCTGCTGTCAACAAAGCAAAAAGCAAAGTCCTTGAAAAAATCCAAAACCACGGCTATAGCTTTTCATTTGATCCTGATGTTGTTGATACACCATATCAACAACCAGTTTCACTGATACTTGGAAAACAAGATTCTACAGTAGGTTACACAGACGCTGCCATAATGATTCCAAATTATAGTAATATTGATGTTCAATTAATCGATCATGCAGGGCATATGCTGCAATTTGAACAAAAAGAACTGTTTGAGGAACACACGATTAATTGGTTAAATGCTATTAATATATATAAGGAAGATAAACGATGAGTGTTGTGAAGAAAATAGTCCGAAATATTGTTTTTAGGTTGCTTGTTTTATATGTGATTGTATATGTCGTAATATATGCACTTACAGCTATTTTAGTAGTGGTTGATACTGGAATGAAGTTAGATGCAACTATTTATAATAGACAAGCCCTAGAGTTTACTGATGAAGCAGATTTGAATATGCTATATTCAGACTTTGGAGAAGAAAATGTTACTAGAGTAAATAGATGGTTAGATCGTATGAATGAACATGTGTACTTTGTTGATCCAAGTTTTTTAAATACTGGGATTACCTCAATTAATTTATCCTATGAAACAGATATTGTTGAGGAGATAGAATTAATTGAAGGATCAATCTGGGAAAAAGGTAGTATGGACCATGTAATGGTAATTGATGAATGGGCCGCAGAATGGTTAAATTTAGGTGTAGGAGACACATATGAAATCTATACTAATTCTGGAGAGTCTTGGGAAATTATAGGTATAGTATCTAGTGTTAGTTACCCTCCTTCTGATAGAGGAATGTTACACTTAGATTTACCTAAATATACTTCACAAGAACCCATTATTCCAAGAGTGTATTATGTACCTTACAATCTTCAACAAGAAATCACAGAAGATATTAATGATCCTGTTACTGTAAACACAATTATTATTAAATCGGATAGTATTTTTGACTTGAAAAATGATACGGATAAAGTAGGAACCTACTTACAGGATAAATATGATAAGCCCTATCATAATAGTAATTGGCAATATAATTCCACAAATGTAATAAATAATTTTAGTTTAGTAAATAATGAAGTACATACACGAGGATTTTTAGGACTAGTATTGTTTTTGTATGGAGGGACAATATTGTTGATCTTTTTCCGGAAGAAGTATCTGAAGCAAATAAGCATAAAGAAATAAAAACTTTAAGAAAAAGTTAGTAGGTGAAGCTATGAAATTAGAAAAAACATCATATATTGAAGCCTTATCACTGTATAGTGAATACTCTAACCAATTTCATGGTGGAATTGATGGCTATTATGAGAAAAGAGTACTAAATGGAGAACATTATATATTGATTGATGTTGTACAAGTAGGGATTAAATCTTTAGAACTTAAAGATTTAATTGAAATACTATATATTAATGAATAATGCCCTTATCGTAAATAAAAACACCTCCTAACTATCATTAACATAGTATAAAGGTGTTTTTCTATTTTATTCTTTATTTTGTATAGCTTGATGAATGACAAGTTGAGGGAATGGGATATTAATACCATTCTCATCTAATACTCTTTTCAATTCTTTATTTAAAACTCGTCTTACACTAATACGATCCTTCTCATCACAATGAGCAACAACTCTTACAATTACTGCAGAATCTCCTAGTTGTTCAACGCCGTCATATATAGGACCATTAATGATTGCAGGAATCTTTTCTTTAATTGATGGTAAACTTTTCTTGATGATTTCTTCGACTTTGTCAATGTCTGCGCTATATTCAATAGAAATTTCAGATATTGCAAAAGATAAATCTTCAGATAAATTGACGATTCTACGAATATCAGAATTGGCAATAATTAATATATTACCTAAAATATTTTTAATACGTGTATTTCTAGGACCTATTTCAATTACTTCACCTCTAAAGTCTTCAACTTCAACAAAATTACCTACTACAAATTGTTTTTCAAAGATAATAGATAATCCAGCAAAAACATCTTCTAATAACCCTTGGGCACCAAAAGATACAGCTAAACCAACAATCCCAGCTCCCGCTAATAATGTAGGTGTTGGAACATTCCATGCAGATAGTACAAGAATTAATGCAATAACTAAACATGCAAACTTAGCAATTGATGTAAAAAGAATACCTATTGTTTCACTTCTACTATTTTTTCTTGTAATTAATTTAATAATGACTGAGATAACGTAAAACAATATACCGATAAAGAAGATAATTGCTATACTTTCTAAAATATTAATATAATTATTCTTAACAAGACTAATAACATCAAAAAACTTACCGATTGAATTACCGATAACAGTAGCAAAAGCAGTACCAGGGAATATAACACCTGCAAGACTACCAACTAAAATAAATAATATAATAATAACTAAAACAATCCATTTGTGTAAATCTAAATTACTCGTTTTTTCTTTCATTATTCTACCTCCGTATTAAAAATAATAATATCTATAATTTGTTTTACTGAAAAATCTAACTGATTTCTAATGCTTATTGTAATTCTATATGCAGAAGATGTTGGCTTAGGTATTGTAAATGTAACTGATTTTTCATCACCATGATTAGTAAATGAGAAAGTATCACCAATTATATACACATCAAACTCGCCACTTGTATCATAAGATTCATAATAGGGGATTTGGAAATAATGGTTAGGATCATCTAAAATAATTGTTACTTCAAAATAATCATCAAATGTTTCCAAAGTATAACTGTATGTATAAACATCCAGCGTAGTAATTTCCTCTTGATATACGCTGTCTTGCTCTTGCCTTAGAGTTTGTGGGTTTGTGTATATCGCAATACACTCGAAAATATATGTTGTATTAGGAGACAGTCCACTAATTATAAAATCTTTTCCTTCAAAATCATTTTCATCAAAAGTGATTTGATCTGTTTGTACAAGTAAATCATTTTCATAAGTATTCATTTCATAAATAATATTACCTATATTCATATCATTATATATATAGAAACCAATCTCTTCACTACTAATATAATTCATATAAATTGATGCATGTAGATTAAATGGTGGAGTAACCCAAATCTCATCAAGTAGTTCAGTACCATCTGATGTTACACCTTCAAGATATATATGAAAGGGCTCCGATGTATGAATACCTAACAATTCAATGTTCATTCTTGATGAAGTAACAGCAACTGATGAATAATGAAAATCATCATCGTGTCCCCAACTAAATCCATAGTATAGATTAATGGAATCGTATTTCAAATCAGGATCATAGATGGATACATCAACAAAATAACTTGATGAAAAATCAGTGTTATCCGGTGTTACAGATAAAATCGTACCACCTATTTTCTCAACGGTAGTAATCATCAAAGTATCCAACCGTTCTTGTCCGAATCCTTTATTACCATAAACACTTAAACGATACTCAGTATCGTATTCAAGATTATCAAAATAGCCCGAGTTTTCACCAACGCAAATAGATTGTTCATAATATTCTAATTGATTTTCAAGCACAACAAAAAGTGTAGATAAGTCTAAAGCATTATCCTCATCAGTAACGTTTACTTGATAAACAATTTCCTCGGTTAAAGCAACAGCTTTAATAACTTCTGCTTTAGGAGAGGCTGGAATTAAAGTAACAGCAGCTACAACAGCAATAGTAGTCATAGCGAAAGTAGACATTAAGTCCTTAATTGCCTCAAAACGTCTTTTTGTTTCTTCGTTTTTTTTTCTACGAGTTTTTGACATGACATACTCCTTAGTGAATAAACATAAAAAAATGGAAGTAATATTCTTATGTGCCTTACTTTTATTATACACAAAAAATTATCTAATAAAAATGAATTATCTCTAAAAATATATTGATATGAACCTTATCGTTAAAAATGGTGAAATAGTGTGTTATTATATTATTGTATATTAGAAGCAAGTAATGCTTTAAAGTTTGTTCTAGTTATACAATCATATGTCAAAAATGAAAGAGGATAATATGGGTAAAAAATATATTGAAGACAATATTGAAAAATTGAGAAAACAAAGAGATGATAATGTAGTTGGTAGTTATCGTGAACAAGTTGTGAAAACATATGAATATATCCAAAAACAAATTAATAAATCTAAATCAGGTTTTTGTAATCCCAAAAACTCAGATATAAGTAAAGTTGTTTATGGAAATAGAAACCAAGAAAACAATATAAGAGGATTTATTAAGGATTTAAGACAATCTGGATATATTACAGTATATGGTGCCGGTTTAGAAAGAGAAGTAAAAATTGTCAAAGACTTAGATTTTTAATAAGTAATTGATTTAATACAAGGTGGTGAAACAAATGGATAACCAAGAAAATAGTCATAAAAGACGCGTGAGATATAAAGGGAAATATCCCAAAAAGTATAAAGAGAAATATAAAGAGTTACAACCGGAAAAATATGGAGAAATAGTTGATCATGTTATTAAAAAAGGTAGTACACCTGCAGGAATGCATATTTCTATAATGGTTAAAGAAATTTTAGAATTTTTGCAAATAAAACCAGGGCAAATTGGGTTAGACGCTACTTTAGGTTATGGAGGTCATTCTATAGAGATGCTTAAGTGTTTAGATATGAAGGGACATTTATATGGATTAGATATAGATCCTATCGAGTTACCTAAAACAAAAGAACGCCTTGAAAAACAAGGCTTTGATTCAAGTATATTAACAATCAAACAAATAAATTTTTCTAAAATTGATGAAGTAGTACTAGAATCAGGATTGCTTGATTTTGTGCTTGCGGATTTAGGAGTGTCATCGATGCAAATAGATAATCCTGATAGAGGATTTTCCTATAAAACTGAGGGACCTTTAGATTTAAGAATGAATCCTGAAAAAGGAATTTCAGCTGCGACTCGTTTAAGACGAATATCACAACCAGCTTTATCAGGAATGTTAATTGAAAATGCAGATGAACCTCATGCAGAAATTATAGCAAAAGCTATAGTTGCTCAAATTAAAAAAGGCATACAAATAAGCACGACTAGGCATCTGTATCAAATAATAGAACAAGCACTACAATTTATCCCCGCAAGTAACAGAGATTATGAGATAAAGAAATCTTGTCAAAGATTATTTCAAGCATTAAGAATTGACGTAAATCAAGAATTTCAAGCAATTTATGATTTCTTAGAAAAACTACCTGACGCTTTAGCTTCAGGAGGACGAGTTGCTATTTTATCATTTCACTCAGGAGAAGATAGACTAGTTAAAAAATCATTTAAGAGATTATTAAAAGCTGGTGTATATAAAGAAATTGCACCCAAAATAATAAGACCTTCAGAAGAAGAATGTAATATAAATAGACGAGCTCGTTCAACCAAAATGAGATGGGCAATAAAAGCATAAGAAAACAACTTTAAGTTAGAAAAGTTGTTTTCATTTGGATTTTTTTGATGACGGGGATTATGGTGTTAAATGGGATGTGTAGCACACGAACTATCTAATGTGAAGACATTTAATACTAGCATTGAAAATGGAGTAGGTTAATGTATACAAGTTCTTGACAAGCACTTATGAAAAAACGTATAATTAATTTATAATATTTTTGGGAGGTAACAGATGAGCACAACGATTATTTTAACATTAGGTATCATTATTGCACTAGGAGCATTGGGATATGCTTTTTATTTGTATCGAAAGGTATTAGCATTCGATGAGGGAAATGAAAAAGTACGTGAAATCAGTTCGTATATTAAAGAAGGAGCAAACGCCTTTTTACGAAGTGAGTACAAAGTAATTTATTCTTATATCGCAATTGCAACAATTGTAATATTTGTAGGTTTTTTCTACGGATACGATAGTATTTCTGGTTTAACTTCTAACAGTAATACAAATGTAATTATTGAACAAACTGAGTATTCGGCATTATTCTTCGCCCTTGGAACATCACTATCGTTTTTACTAGGTTCATTATTTAGTTTAGCTGCTGGTTTCATTGGTATGAAAAGTGCAACAAATGCCAATTCAAGAACTGCAACAGCAGCAGAACAAAGTGGAATGGTAAAAGCTTTGGATGTTGCTTTTAAAGGCGGTAGTGTTATGGGTATGGGTGTAGTTGGATTTGGTTTACTAGGATTGTTAATAGTAATCTCAATATCTTTCGCACTAAACGTTGATCCTTACGAAGCAATTACTTACGCAGCAGGATACAGTTTAGGTGCTTCATCAATTGCCTTATTCGGTCGTGTTGGTGGAGGAATCTTTACAAAAGCAGCAGATGTTGCTGCAGATTTAGTTGGTAAAATTGAAGCAGGAATTCCTGAAGACGATCCTCGTAACCCTGCAGTTATTGCAGACAATGTTGGAGATAATGTTGGAGATGTAGCTGGTATGGGAAGCGATTTATTAGAATCATATGTTTCTAGTATTATTGGAGCAGCAACAATGGCTGCATTAGTATTTACTGCAGCTGAACGTATGAACGGTATTTTATTTGTACTTACAATTGCATTTGCTGGAGTATTTTCTTCTATCATTGGATCATTCTTTGTTCGTGGTAAAGAAGGAAAAAATCCTTTTAAAACGCTTAAAATAGGAACATATGTAAGTGCTGGATTATTTATCGTGCTTGCATTTATCGCAAACCTATTATTCTTAGACACAATAAATTCAGAATTATTTATTGATCATAATGATGTATTAATGAATATGAAACAAATTTCATTTGGTATGGCTCCATTTATATCAATCATCATTGGGTTAGCTGTTGGTGTATTAATTGGTCTTGTATCAGAGTATTATACATCATCAGACTATAAGCATGTTAAGAACATTGCTAAGCAATCGCAAACAGGCCATGCTACAAACATTATCGCGGGAATAGCAACTGGTATGGAATCTAGTTTAATTCCAGTATTAATCTTAGCTACTGGTATTATTAGTTCTTATTACTTTGGTGGATTACTAGGAGTTGGACTTGCAGCAGTTGGGATGTTATCTACTGCGGGTATTACTGTAAGTGTTGATGCTTATGGACCAATTGCAGATAACGCAGGTGGAATAGCTGAAATGAGTGGATTAGATAAAAGTGTTAGAAAAATTACAGACAAATTAGATGCTGTAGGTAATACAACAGCAGCAATTGAAAAAGGATTCGCAATCGGATCAGCTGCAATGACTTCTATAGCTTTATTTAGTGCATTTATTAGAAAAGCAGGACTTTCAGCAATTGATATTGCTCAACCAAAAGTTATCGCTGGATTAATTGTTGGTGCAATGTTAGCATTCTTCTTCTCATCATTGGTTATTAGATCAGTTGGTAAGGCTGCTAATGAAATGATTAATGAAGTAAGACGTCAATTTAGAGAAATGCCTGGTATCTTAAACTATACGCAAAAACCAGACTATAAAAGATGTGTAACAATATCTACAAATGCAGCACTTAAAGAAATGATTTTACCAGCTATACTTGCAATAGCTACACCAATTACTGTTGGTTTTGTATTTGGAGCAGAAGTACTTGGCGGAATGCTAGCGGGAACATTAGCTACTGGAATCATGTTAGCGATATTTATGGCTAACTCAGGTGGAGCATGGGATAACGCTAAAAAATTAATTGAAACTGGTGAATATGGTGGTAAAGGTAGTGAAGCTCATAAAGCTTCAGTTACAGGAGATACAGTTGGAGATCCATTTAAGGATACAGCTGGACCATCTATTGATATCTTAATTAAATTAATGACAACTATAAGTTTAGTATTTGCTGCAGCGTTTGGAATGGGATTAATTTAAGTAGCTTATTAGACACTATTAAAGCTAAAAGACAGAAAAGTTTTTCCGATGTCATTAAGTTAAGAAAAAAGAAGAATGATCTTCTCACAAAAATGTGAGGGGATCCTTTTTTTTATATGTATGAAATCCACCTCTTTTTGAAGTTTTATTCAACAAAAGACTTGACAAAGTCTCTAAAATTTGCGGTGTAGCCCCTGAAAGTGTAAAAACTAAAAGGAGGCTATACATTATGCAATATTCAAAATATCTAAAATCGAAACTCAACGATGTAATTGTTGAAGTTGCGATGAATTCTGATTTCACTCGATCAAGGAAACTAGATTTCACCATTGTCTTTAATTCTATTCTCACTATGGGTGGCAACTCTCTTAATTATGAAATGCTTGAACTTTATAATTATTGTCAATCAACACCTACCGCTTCAGCTTTTGTTCAAGCTAGAGCCAAGATTCTCCCATCTGCTTTTTCTCATGTTTTTAATGAATTCTCTAATCGTTTACGAAAACCTAAGAAGTATCGAGGATATAATTTGTTAGCTGTTGACGGATCTAGACTAAACATCTTTCGTAACTCTATGGATTTAGAATCTCATGTTGAACGAAGTGTCGGTAAAGGCTTTAACGCACTAGTTCTTTCTGCTATGTATGATTTGAATAATCATATCTATACTGATGCGGTTATTCAACCCATTAATAAACTTGGTGAACGTGGAGCTTTGATTGATATGTTGCCTAATGTTAGGCAAAAATCAATTATCATTTGTGATAGAGGCTATGAGAGTTATAATACTTTTGCTCACTTTGATAATCTAGATATGAATTTTATTGTTCGGATTAAAGATGTCTCTAGTAACGGGATATTGTCCAATCGGAATTTGACTTCAACTGCTGAATTTGATATACCCCTTACCGTAAATGTCACCAACTATCAAAGAAAGGCATATGAAATCTTTACATAATTGTAAGTTCTCTCCTTCAATATCACGTTTTGATTTTTCAA
>JAOZSP010000186.1:0-350 GCA_029939615.1 Candidatus Izemoplasma sp.
TCTTTATTAGTTGTAATGTTTTATAAATAAGGTGTTATAATTAAAGGACACAACTTTTGTGACTTGTAAAAATTTAGTACTTTTGAACATATTGTGACAATAAGTACTAGATATAATATGGTTGTAAATAGAGGGGTATTTATATGCTAAAACTAGAGAACATTAGTAAGTACTATTATTCTGGTAATAATATTGTACTTGCCTTAAGAAAAATTAATTTAGAGTTTAAAATGGGTGAATTTATCGCGATTACTGGAGAAAGTGGTAGTGGTAAAAGTACTCTTTTAAACGTATTAAGTGGTCTTGATACATATGAAGATGGAAAAATGTTTATTTATAATCAAGATATC
>JAOZSP010000186.1:360-2990 GCA_029939615.1 Candidatus Izemoplasma sp.
TATTATAATCTTGAAAAATAAAAGCAATATTATCTTTACGATAAGTTTCTAACTCATCGATACTATAATATTGCTTTTATTTTTCAAGATTATAATATAATTGATAGTTATACAGTTTATCAAAATATTGAAATGGCTTTAATAGTTAAAGGATATAATAAGCAAGATAGAAAAGAGAAGGTACTAGAGTTGATTGATAAAGTTGGATTAACTAATCAACAAAATCAAAAAACAATTAAACTTAGTGGTGGAGAGAAGCAACGTACAGTTATTGCAAGAGCACTTGCAAAAGATTCACCAATTATTGTTTGTGATGAACCTACTGGTAATTTAGATACTACTTCAAGTAAAACAGTATTAAAATTATTACATGAAATAAGTAAGGATCGATTGGTTCTAGTTGTTACTCATGATTTTAATGAAATCAAAGAATTTGCATCTCGTAAAATTCGTTTATATGATGGTGAAATAGTTGAAGATATTATTTTTAGGGAATCAAATTTAATCGAAGAAAAGAGCATTGCTAATAAGTATTATATAAAATTATTTGATGTTTTAACAATTGGTCTTAGAAATGTTTTAGCAGTTCCTCGTAAATCATTTTTTATCATGATAATAATGATGTTTATGATTTTAGCATTTTTCTTTGCTTATGGGAGTTCCTTGTCGGAAAGAAATAAACCATATGCTAGTAATACACCGTTTTTTGTCAATGCTGATAAAAGTCGTTTAATTGTTACTAATAGGGGTGAACTAGCTTTTACTGATGAACAATTAGAAACTATTAATAATATAGATTATGTGAGAACTGTTATTAATAATGATCTTGTATTTGATTCAACACTTGTAAATCAAATATATAATGATGAATATCAATTTGAAGAGTTTTATCATTATAAAATAATTAGTGTGCATGCATTAGAAGAATTTGATTTAATTTCCGGAAAATTACCAACTAAAAGTAATGAAGTTATAATAGGAAATAATGGGTTGTATGATATTGGTGATGTGATTCAATTATCTAATAGAGCGTTAATAAGAGAGATACCTGGTGCAGTAACTGATCAATATGAATTTAAGGTTGTAGGAATAGTTGATCAAACATTGAATTTAGAAAATCCTACGCATCTTATATATCTTACTAATGATGCGATAGAAGAAATTTCAATAGTTAGTTTTTTTGAAAATAGTCAAGTATTTATTGAAGTAACAGGAGTAGCAAAATACGATATAATAAATGAAAGATGGATAACTATTGATATAGATGAAGATGTTCTAAATGGAACAGGAGAATATTCGATAGTTAATAAAATATGGATTGATGATACTTTAGAAGATAATCAAATATTAGCGTACGATATGATGTTTTTTGATATTTGTCGAGATTTTGGATATAAAGAAGAAATGGCGGATGATTTTGATGCGGGGTTGTGCGGTGTTGAGGAGTTTATAGACAGTCATTTAATAACTTTTGCAGTAGTAACTGTTTTTGAGAATAAGAAAGTTTTTGAGAATGTTGAGTTTCTAAGTACACCACTTCTTGAAAATATATATGGAAATGGCTTATACATGAATGAAGACACTTATAGACACTTTTTCAGTGATGATACTTTTCAAGTAACTGCGGTTGTTTATGATATGTATGAAGCAAACATTGCTAAAGAGGAATTAGAAGACTTAGGATTTAATGTTTTTTATCCAGCTGGTGTAATTGATGAGGATGATGCAATAAACATTGTATTAAATAATATTAAGTTGTCTTTAATACTAGGTGTTACTATCGTTATTGTTTATTTTGTTGGATATTTTGTATTAAGAAATATTATTGTAAGTAAAAAGAAAGATTACATAATTTATAGAAGTCTTGGAACAAGTAAAAAAACAATTAATCTTGTCTTGTTCACAGAAATTATCTACTTATCAAGTATTTCTTTTTGTATTGTTTTAAGTGGATTACTCATAAATGAACAGTTTAATACATCAATACCTAGATTATTAAGATATTTTAGTTTTAGTAATTATATAGTAATTCTTATGTCAATTATTTTCATGATGGTGATAATGACATTTAATTTTAATAGAAGAATCTTTAATAGCAGTGTGATTTCTTCTTTGAAGGGGTCTTAATATGATAAAACTAAATAATATTAATAAGTATTTTAGTCGTCATAGAGCAAATGTTAATCATGTATGTAAAGATATTACACTTGAATTCGAAGACAAAGGATTAGTAGTAATTTTAGGTAGTAGTGGGAGTGGAAAAACGACTTTATTGAATATAATTAGTGGAATGGATAAATTCAATAGTGGAGTACTATCTTTTGACGATTTAGAATTTAGAAAATATAGAAGCAATAAATGGGATAAAATTAGAAAAGATACAATAGGGTATATATATCAGAATTTTCATTTATTAAATGATTTATCAGTTTATGATAATATTGAAATCGTTCTTAAAATGAATGGTATTGATGATGATAAGGAAATCAAAAATAGGATAACTTATTTACTTGCAATGATTGGAATGGAAAACTATGAAGATCGTTTAGCAAAGCATTTAAGCGGGGGGCAGCAACAACGAGTTGCTTTCGCAAGAGCTCTTGCGAAAAACCCCGATATTATTCTTGCAG
>JAOZSP010000187.1 GCA_029939615.1 Candidatus Izemoplasma sp.
CAGATTCTTAATGCAAGAACTTTATTGTTTTTTTTCGACGTCATTTTTTCTATATAATATATAAGCATTTTAAAGCCCTAAATATAGCCAAAAAAATAATTGAGATTTTCAACAGAAAAACTTCAATTATTTTTTCATTTATTATATGCTATAATTGTTTTGTAACCAATGTTACGAAAGTGGTGAAGATATGGAACTAAAGAACTGTAAACTATTCAAAAATACTAGAATTGATATTTCCGAAATCGAGATAAAAACATACCCCAACAACTACACTATCGAACTCGAAGGAGAAGTAGGTCGTTATTTAGGTATTGTCCTTGAAGGTCGAATCCATGTAAAAACTTATTCTATACTTGGTAAGAACTTCACCATAACTACTATTAATCCTGGAATGATATATGGTGATATATTAATCTTCGGCTCAAAGACTCACACATTCCCTGGAAACTTAATAACTAAAGGCTTTACTAAAATCGCAATCATTCCTAATGAAGACATAAAAAACTACCTAATTCATGATCATGATTTCTTGAATAACTTCTTAGAAGTACTCAGTGATAAAGTTTATGAATTTAATGCGAATAGTAAAATGTTATCACAAGATAGTGTTAGAGATAAAATCCTCTTTTACTTATACCAGCAAAAAAGAATTCAAATGAGTAATAAAATCCAACTAAATATGACCAAGGAAGAACTAGCTAATAAGCTTTTCATGCAAAGACCTTCTTTAAGTAGAGAGCTAATAAAGATGAAAAATGAAGGATTAATCGAATATGATCGTTGGACGATTACATTAAAAATCAAATAGCAGAAGCTACTTGATTTTTTCTTTTATTCTATCTGCCATATCAGAAGCTAATATCTTTTGTTTATTACTATTTTTTTGTGTTACAAGTTTATTTAGTTTTAATTCTAATGTTTCAAAAGTTCCCATTATTTCCGGGACTTTATTTAATCCTAGAGAAGAGAGAGAAATATATGAGAATTTACCTTCTGATTTTCTTGTTATTAATCCTTGTTTCTGTAACTTATCAAGAAATCTAGTTGTTGTTGAAGGCTTAATATCTAAAGACTCAGATATCCGTGAGGGAGTTAGTTCTTTCCACTCATTTAGAAGCATAATTAAAAGGCCGTAACTAGGCGGCATTTTAATCTTTTTGAATTCTTCATCCGCTATTCTACTAACGTTTCTATTAAGTCTAGATACATTAAAATATAATGAATCAAATAGGTACTCTTTCATGCAATCACCTCTGTTGTATATACAAATAATATAGTTATCTATATTGTTTGTCAATGATATATTCTTTATACATCAAAAATCAATAAATAAATATAGAATCGACTATATCCAGTTATCAGACACTATCTTATTTAGAAGATAAACTGAATCCATGGCTTCACTAAAGCTAATATCATTTGCAAATACATTCTTTTTCGTATATAGTTTCCATCGTTTTTGAAAACCCCTATCATTAGTTAGCGTATCTAATATTTTTAGCACTTCATCTTTTTGATACGGAGTTTCACGATATTTAAAAGTATTCTTAACAGCTTCAACAATTATTTCATCGCTGATAGCTTTCCTTTTTAGTTTCATTATTATATAAATATCATAAAAATCCTTATTTCTACTATTTCCTATCTTCTTATCAATAATCGTTTGGAATTTCTCCGCTAAAATAGTTTCAATATTATATGAGATTAGATTTATTTTTTCACTTTTAAGCAAGGTTTCATGCTCATAATTAATTGCCTTAGGTGTTATTACATCTCCTGATGCAATATCAACACTAAAGAAAGATCTTATATTTTCAAGTTTCGCCACTAATGAAACCTTAAACCCACTATGAGAGTCATTCTTTTTATTTTCTGAATAACCTCTAATTTCATAACTAATATAGTCGGGAAACTTCACTGAAATTATATCATTAATCATTCTTTTAACATTCTCAAGCTCAAGCGCTTCATTTTCCAATGAAAAATCTATATCAGTTGTTGTTCTATTTTTAATCCCCAATATAGATGATAATAGAAATCCGCCCTTAATTACAAAACTCTTCTGATACTTACTTATAGCAACCCTTTTTAAGAACGACTCGAAAAAGAATATTGATAACAGAATATTAAACGATATATTTGTTTCCTTTGATTTATTCCTTAATCTTTAATTTAAAGCCATTTTGTTCATTCTAAATCACATCCAGTATATTATTTATTTGCTTCTCAATATTAAATATTATTGAATATTCCTTGAGTTTTCTATAATCTCTCTTTTCATTCTTTTGATAAAATTGAAACGCCTTGGAAAAAATCTCTACATCAATATTTTCTCTAAATCTAACAAGATCACAAATCGTTCTTTCCATATCATAGCAAGCTACACTATTACCGTATGTCGTTACTTTTATAGTACTTCCGATTGAATAAAATTTCTTTATATTTTTGTGTACAATTATATTTTTCGCAAAATGACTACTATTATAAGCACTAGGAACCGTAACCTCAAGAAATTGCGGTATTCTATCTGTTAGATTATTTAGATATAGAGCACTACTAAAAGAATATATAACTCTCTTATTTCTAAGATAAAATATATAATACTCATCATAATCTGCTTGTTTCGTTAGGTATATCCCTTGCGCAACTCTTTCTAGTTCTCCTTTTCGAACCATTCTCGTTAGATATACTGAGGGTATACTCTCTTCCAGCAGTTCTTTAGTTGTAATAATTCCGTGGTTCTTTTTGATAATCATATTAATTTTTTCAGTTTTACTCATAAAATCACTGTTCCTTTCACGCTTATATCATATCATTTATAGAGCGTGAACGCAACATATTTTACATTAATTCTCCATTACTGATAATTACACTTGCATTCGTGCTTTAAATTTACAGAATTAAAGCACGAATGCAAGTTCTTCTTACGATTTGGTTTTTAAAAAATAGGAAAGGCTACAAAAATGAATTCATTTTTGTAGCCTTTA
>JAOZSP010000032.1 GCA_029939615.1 Candidatus Izemoplasma sp.
CAAATTCCGTTGATAAGTCTTGAACAATCACAACTAATTCGTTAGCAATTCTTCTAGCTAATACAGCATCAGTACTCTCAACACTTAATTGAATAATCAATGTATTATTCACACTACTTACAGTAATCATATTACGTAAAACAGTATCACTATGATCAATGTCTAAATTACTTCTAAGTTCAGTTAATACACGATTGCTTTCAGCAATCTCTGTATAAGTATCTACTAATCTTTGACCTGTCAATAGATTAGTATAATCTGAATCTCCTTCATTAGTAACTTGTACTATCATACTTGATTCTGCTGTGTATTCATCATCTAATACCATATATGCATATCCTGCAGCTGAAATTAGTCCTATAAAAGTAATAATTCCAATAAGCCACCATTTTCGTAATATTACTCTTAATAAAGAGAGTAAATCTATTTCTGTTTCTTGGTTTATTTCGTTGTCCATAAACATCCTCCATCGTATCAATATAATAGGTTCATATAATATATATGATATATATCACATTACATTATACCACACCTTTTGTGTGCTGGTAAAACAAATTGTTAAAAGCGTTTTTATGAATATGACATTTTTAACTAAAAAAGTCATATTCTTTTAATCATCTATCTCTTCAACATTAAATCCAGTAACATAAATCTCTTCATCTAGTTCTATAAATATTACATTATATTCGTATGTAATTCCTCTATCATCAGTACTTACAGTGTATAAATAATGATTAGTACTTATTTCTTCTATTTCATAATGGAAAACACTATCACTGTTAGGAGCTACTATCTCATAGTCATAATTACAGAAAGTCAAAGGGTATCCTATGAAATATATTTCACAGTATCCTATGATTTCTTCATCACTTTGTGAAATCATATTTACCATAAAATCATTAATCTCTTCATCAGTTAATTCTAAACTATCTAATACTTCTATTTCATAATATGATATTCCACTTAATGTATATAATCCTTCACTTAATATAATCGCAACACGGAAAGTCCAAGCTGGCTCTCCTGTGCGGTAAGAAGTAGTAATATCATATACTCCTTCTTTTACTTCAGTAAGTTCTAAATCTGTTGATAATGACCAAGTATTTGTAGGTAATATATCTACAGTACCACTAATACAATACTCTTTAATATTTCCATAAAAATAATCTTTACAAAATTGTTCACTGTATCCAGTTGAATAATTTTCAATAACATCAATAAACATATCTTCAGCTATAGCGTCATTAGATGCTGATTGATTATCACAAACTAATGCATCAGGATACTTTTCACAAAAAAGCATTACTTCTAAGGGATCAATTTCTTCAGGCTTATTACTTAATAGTACAAATAGTATTAATCCAACAATCACAAATCCAATTGATCCAAAAATATATAATTTTTTCTTCATAATTAAAACCCCCAAATTACCAATAATATTATATCACCATATCATATTATTGGAAGACAAAATTAAAAATTATAATTAAATCTATATAACTCAAAAGATACTAGGTAATTCTACAACATGAAATCTATATCAAAGATACAATAACACTCAACAACTCTAAAACGCTAACCTAAGTCAAATTTACCGTTATCTAGTGTATATAGATATCTCTAACCAAATAAGCTTTGCATATTATCAAAAGCACCATTAAACATACCAAATAACGCTAAAAAGTATAAAACTAAATAAGCAACAAAGAAATTCTTAACAGTGTCACTTGTTCTTCTTCTAATAAACATATAAACAGCAAATATAATATTAACAATTGGAATTGATAATATTATTATTAATACTAGCCATGCTAGTACACTTAATCGATCTTTTCTAAACATAATATCTTCCCCTGTCTTTTTTAGTAGTATAACATAATTTTATGAATATATTATGAAAGAGAAAAAGATAGTTTTCTTTATTCATAATCCCTTTTTTAAGTTCTTCTCCAAATCACTCCGGCAAAATGCTCCAAATCACTCCGGCAAAATGCTCCAAATCACTCCGTTTGTCTTGCCTTTTTTTAATATATATGATAATCTAGTAGCTAGAGGTGGTTCTATGAACGTAAATTATTTAAATAGAGTAGTTGATAATGAACTAAAAATGCAACTTGAAGCAATGGGGGCAGTTTTAATAGTTGGTCCAAAATGGTGTGGTAAGACAACAACTGCTATCCAAAAAGCAAAAAGCATTTTAAAAATGCAAGACCCAGATAAAAAAAATGCATATTTAGCTACAGCCCAAACAAAACCGTCTCTATTATTAATCGGAGATAACCCACGACTTATAGATGAATGGCAAATGGCACCAGTTTTATGGGATGCTGTAAGAACTAAAGTTGACGAACGAAATGAAGAAGGTTTATTCATTCTTACAGGTTCAACAATTGTAGATGAATCTACAATTATGCATTCAGGTGCCGGAAGAATTTCTAAAATGATGATGAGACCAATGAGTTTATACGAATCACAAGAATCAAATGGTAAAATATCATTACAACAACTATTTAACAATAAAGAGATAGATATTGATGGTATTTCATCATCATTATCTATAGAAGAATTGATTTTCGCAGCTTGTAGAGGTGGATGGCCCTCAAGTCTTAATAAAAAAACAGAACAAGCTAAGCTATTTGTAGTTAGTTCTTATATTGATAATATTTGTGAGCACGATGTGTCTTCTGTTGACGGAATTAAAAAAGAGCCAAATAAAATTAGAGCATTATTAAAGTCATATGCTAGAAATATAGCAACATCCGCAACTAATAAAGCAATACTTGCAGATGTAAATGCTAATTACAATTTATCAGAGACTTCAATGTATAAATATCTCAACGCTTTAGAAAGAATCTATATAATAGATGATGTTCCCGCATGGAACCCTTCGATAAGATCAAAAACATCAATAAGAAGTTCCAAAAAGAAAATTTTTATAGATCCTTCAATTGCAGTTGCAAGTTTAGACTTATCTCCTGCTTCGCTAATTCAAGATTTACACACTTTTGGATTTATTTTTGAGAATCTATGTATAAGAGATTTAAAAGTATATTCAAATTCTTTAGGTGGTACTATATCATATTACCGTGATCGTTTCGGATTAGAGGCTGATGCCGTTTTACATCTAAAGAATGGTAAATATGCTCTAATTGAATTCAAACTCGGAAGTAAGGATATTGAATTAGCAGCAAAACACCTTCTAAAATTACATGCATTGATTATCATACATAATAATACAAATAAATCTCCAAAACTAAGAGAGCCTGACTTATTAATTGTAATTACTGGTGGCGAAATAGCATACACAAGACAAGATGGCGTCAAAATAATACCAATAGGTTGCTTAAAAGAATAATAATTCTTTAAAATCTAAAACGCCCTTCAATGTAAAGTTGCATTGAAGGGCGTTTTTCATATATAATCACTAACTTTTCAAAAAAAGTATATTGCCATATATTTCGTATCCTAACTATGTGTCCTTTTTATACACAAAAAGGACACAATAATCATATACTTAAAACCTTGTTTTACCCCTATAAATAGGAAAGAACCGCCTCTCGGCGGTTCAAGGAAGGGGATGTGTGAATAATAAATTATTCACCATGCTATGTAAGGGATAAGTTGCGACTATGTCGCATTTATATATTACCATATATCATAACAAGATGCAAACCCAAATACTTTTTTATTTTCCTTTTTTACTATCTAGGAGTATGTTCTACGTATTCGTCACTATCTGGATTCCATAAATATAGTAAGAATAATTTAGTTGTATTAAATGTAGTTTCATCTACTTTACTTACTAATAAATCATAAGCAGCTTGACTTACTAAGTTACCTTCTAAGAATAAAGGAGCAAGTTCAGCAATACCAACTGTTTCATCAAATACGTCTGTTCCATCTATCCAAACTAATACAATCTCAAAGTCTAATGTAGTTGGATCAGGTATTCCAGCAATCATATCTACTGATATAGTTACATATGATGCTTCTGCATCAAATGCAGCACTAATATTTAAGAAATCATATTCAGCAAGTGATACATCAGTATTAAATAAAGCAGTAAGTTCAGTAGGATTTGCTTCATAGTAATATCCTATTTCTTCTAACATGTTATATGCTTCCATTGTTACAGCGAATCTAGCTAATCTTTCAGCTATTTCATTTACATTATCAGTTTCAGCTTCTGCTGGTAATGTAATATCTGCAGTATTTTCAAGAGTAACAGTAAATGTAAACTCATTTACACCTGTAAGAACGTCTTCATATTCGTTAGGTACATAACTAGGATCTTCTAAAAGCCATGCATTACTTTCGTAAATAATAGTATCTAAGAAGTCAGTTAAATCAATACCAAGTTCTACCCAAGATAAATCACTAGGATCATATAATAGATGTCCATTCATACTACCAGCTAAAGTTAAACCAGCAATAATACCATCAAAATCAGGTGCTTCACAATATTCATCAAGAGGATCTACACATTCCCAATCTGAATTAAATGGGAAATCAATTGTATCAAATCCTAAAAGATAAGCATTTAAATCTGTAATAATATCATCAAACATACTAGCATAAGCTAATCCATCAAATTCAACAACTGTTAATATTTCAAAATCTTCTGTTTTAAGTACATCAATATCAGCAGCATTATCTAAATAATATTGATAATCTAAATAACCATCAAATATACTAAGACCTTCAAATGCATATTGAATATCATCAACATAAATCATATAAGGTTCAAGTTCTAATACGGCAGGACTCCAAATCTCAAAATATAATGCTAAGTTAGGTGCGGTAGCACTTAACGTTACAACATATAAATCAAATGCAGTTTGTCCGTCATAGATTGCTTTAGCTAATAATTCTAAATCAGCACTAGTTAATGCTTCAAGTTCAAGTTGTAAAGCATCAAAGTCAATACCCATCATATTAGCAGCAATAATACTTTCATCAAATGGGAAGTATTCTCCACTTGCCAAAGCAGCTTCAACATGAGGATCTGTAAAGAACTCTTCAACTAAGAATTCAAGTACTTCTTCATCATTAATAGCAGTTTCTAAATCAACTAACATAGGATAAACATAAATATTCATTAGTGCTTCTACTTGTACATGAGTTAAAGTATCAACAAATGCTTCTAACCCTATAGTTTCTAATGAAAGAACTAAAGCAGCAGCATCAATACCAGCAGCAGCTAATTCAGATGTATGAGTTATAATTAATTCCGCAACTTCTACTTCTAACATAATATAAGATTCAATTTCCCATAGAAGTTCTCCATGCCAGTAATCATATTTAGGATTATCAACAGACCAATAAACGTTACTTTCAATTAACTGTATTTCTTCTGGAGTTAATTGTTTCCAATATTCTACAGCACCCATTGCACGAAGTTCAACAATTTCAGTAGCAGAAACAAATGGTGTAGTATGAGAAGCTAATTCAGCTTCATAAGTCATAAGAATACTTTCTAAATCATTAGTCCAATAATAATTAACTTCAGCAGCTTCAACTAATGCATCTAATATAGCATTCTCTAAAGCAGGTTTAATAACTACTTCAATTAAATCTTCAATTTCATCTTCAGTTAATGAAGCAAAGAATGCTTCAGTACCTAAGGTACCATCAACCATAGGATCAATAGAAGTTAATAAAACTCCTTCAAGATCATATGTAGCAGTTAATAAAGTATCTAATTTAGTAATATCAAATCCAGCAGCAGCTAATTCAGTTTCAAATTCAGATAATACCTCATGTAGATGTCCAGCAACATATAAATAATCAAGGTTTAATATAATACCGTCAACATCTATAGCATTTAACATTAATTCTACTTCATCAAAATCTTCTTCGATTAACTCATCAATCATTAATCCTAAATCAACATTGTATTGACCTAAATCAAATCCGATTTCAGCTTCAAGTTCTTCTTGAAGGTCATAGAAATATAATTGTCCCATTTCACTAAAGAATAATGAAACTAACATTTCTTTAATCACTTCAATTTCAATAATGTTTTCTAATGAATCATCAAATTCAAATACAGCCCATGTATTATTAAATCCAACATATCCAAGTTGCTCTAATATTTCAGGATCTCCATTAGATATACCATCAATAACAATTTCTGGTTGCATGTAAACATGAACACCAGATTCAACTTCATGGAAAATCATTTCAATTTCAACAGTTTCACCTTCGAAATCAAAATCTAAAACTCTTTTAATCATGTCTCCTGTTTCAGAATAAATATAACTATCAGTCATAGTTACACCGATATAATGTACTTCATCAATATCTTCTGTAACTTCCATATAAAATTCTGTTGTCATTGTTAATGCACTACTAAAATCAATTTGAGCCATTGATAAGGTAATAAAATTAAGATTACCAGTAGTATCAAAAGCATTAACAATTAAATCAGCTAGTAATTCTTCATCTGTAACAACAAGAACACAAGCGTCTCCTACAACAACATAACCAGGATCACATGTAAGTGGTACTTCTTCTAGTACACATTCTCCGTCTACTTCTTCATAACCAGTTTCACATACAAGTGGTTCTGTTTCTAGTACACACTCTCCGTCAACTTCCTCATATCCAGTTTCACAAGTTACAGGTTCTTCTTCTAATACACATTCTCCGTCTACTAATTCGTAACCAGTTTCACAAGTTACAGGTTCTTCGTCTAATACACATTCAGTTCCTTCTAAAGTATATCCAGGCTCACAAACCTGACATTCAGGATCATCAGGATTTTCAAGACAATCTAGTGGATCATCAGGTAATCCATTACATGCAGATAACCCAATTGCCATTACCATAGTTAAAAATAATACAGCAAGTTTCTTCAAAAATAACACCTCTTTCTTTATTTTTATATATATCCAATTCAATTATACATCGGATTTGTGAATATTATATGAATTTTATATGAATTTTTCAACATATAAACCAAATATATGAATTTTTACTCATACATTATCAAATTCTCAAGAAATAAGTTATAATAAAGCCGAGGTGAACATCATGAGACTCCTATATATAGATCAACTTCGAAAAATAAGAAAAAATCTCTTTAACTTTATAAGTCTTTCAATTTTAGTAATAATTATCGCTTTAACATTTACCGCTGTCAAATCTTCTATAAGAAGACTAGACAAAAACTATGATAGTTACTTACAAACACAACAAATTGAAGATTTTTATTTTAATATGGGAGAAGTTGATGTTAATTTCTTAGGTGCAACAGCGATAATGAATCTTTGTACAGAATTAGATGTCGAATATGATTGTTATTTCGCATTTGCACATCCTGATGATCCTATATATATAAATAATCTTAACATCATTATCAATCAAGGAATAAATGAACATCCTGAAGTATACGAAGAACTAATTGATAATTTTGTAGCTGATTTTGAAGAAGACTATGATTACACAATTGAAAAAAGTAGTGTTGTAAATATAGATGAAGGAGATTTTATTTATAAATTCATGTCAATTACAGAAACTATTAATATTCCTTATATAGTTGAAGGAGAATTACCAGTAAATGATTTTGAAATAGCTATCTTCCCAGAATTCGCAGAAGCAAATAATATTAATATAGGAGATACTTATTCTATTAATGATAAAGAATACATTGTTACTGCATTTTATTACGCTCCAGAATTTATGTTTCCTATCTTTAGTTTAAGCGTAATTAACTTTGAACCAGAGTATCAAACACTAGTATTATGTAACATGAATACTATGAGAGATTTAGATCACTTTATATTTGTTAAATATTTAGTTCAAGGAGACTTAACAGAAATATTCGGTGATTTCGGATACGACACAATGCAAAATGGTGATTTAAGTTTATTAGGTAAAAATATGCAGTTAGTAGAAATCTTAATGCCTAAAGAAATAAACTTTAGAATAATTGCCTTACCAACAGAAATAAGTAACGCTAATGCTTTTATCGATATCTTTCTTCCTTTATTTATATTCTTTATAGTAATATTACTTCTAGTCTTTATGAAAAGATATATCGATAAAAACCAAGACGATATAAAAACGTTACACGCTATTGGATATAAGAATAATGAAATCGCCAGGGCGATTATCATATATCCATTCTTTATATCCTTAACATCCATTATTGGATATCTCTTAGGATTACTTGTATCAAACAAACTATTTGAACTATATTCAAGTAGATACCTATTTCCAAAAGCTGAGTTCTCAATTGATTTTGATTTAATACTATATTCTGTTATTCTTCCAATAATCTTAATTACATTAATAAATTATCTTTTTATAATCTATAACTTAGCAAAAAAAAGTAAAAAGATAAATAAAATTAAATTACGACTATTCAAATTTACTACACTAAAAACAGTACTAACAACGTTTATCCTATTTCTTACTGTAAGTGTAATGATTACATTCGGATTAAATGGTAATTCAATGTTTACATCGTTCATCGAAACAACAAAACTCGGAAACAACTACGCAGAAATGGCAAATTTACAATATATGACCAATGATGACCATTTAGATACCTACGAGGAATACACAAAAACGCCTGTAAAAATTAAAGAGGTCAACTCTAGAGAGGTCAAAACTAGTCAAACATCGACCCTTTACGGAATTAATCCAGATAATGAACTTAAACTTCTAATCGAGAATAATATTCTTAATAATCTTCTCTTAATTGATGGTGTGATTATCTCTGATTACTTACAAACAAAATTAGATTTACGAGTTGGAGATACAATAACTTTTGAAGTTGGAGGAGTAATTATTACTGAAGAAATTGTTGGAATCTCACAAAAGAAAAAATCAACTCATATTACAATTTAGATAATACATATTATAACGGATTATACTTAACAGATTATACATACTATAATCCTTACATTACATCACGAATTGATTACCAAAATTCACTTGATGAATTTATCGCAATATTAAATATTTCAAGTCTCATTTTAAACTTTTTATTAGTTCTTTCAATTGCCCTTTCACTATTCATATTTGGACTAATTATTATTAACTACTTTAAAGATAATCGATTCGAAATTGCCATCTTAAAATCAGTTGGATACAACAATCTTGAAATAAACAAGAAATACTTGGTTATTATATATATCATATTAGTATTCACTTACATTTCAAGCATTCCAATCACCACTTTATTACTAGAATATATGATGACAATTCTAATGAATAACATCGGGTTCAAACTAATTTTGGATTTCTCATATACAAATATTCTAATCGGCTTTATTATGCTAAATGTTATCTTTTCTGTTATCGTTATATATACAACCAAATACTTTGATAAGATCAATATATCTGAATTAATTAAGCATGGTGAAATATAAAAAAGAGCTCCCGCTCTTTTTTTTATATCACCACTTAAGTATAACAAAATATACCATTTAATCAGGGGCGAAAATATACTATTAAACTACACTTTACTCCCAATTATTAAAGAAGTTCTTAAAGCTCCATTATACATTCTTAAGAGGTCTAATAGGCAAATTTATTCATAATTAATCATATCTAAGATGTGAAAATCACCTATCATACTGAATTATGAAATCATCTAAACTCTCACATTTTATTAAAGTAAATATGATGATCAAATTCAATTGTTATTACAATAATATTAACGACAAATTCTTGGTGCTAAAATTCTAAAATCAATAGAACTTACCCTATATATTTTTGTAATAGTTTTTAGTTTGTTTATAATTGGTTTTTAGTTTATTTTTAGAACTGTTTTTTATGATTAGTTTGATTTTTTTCTTTTTATAATTTGGCATCATACTTTTTCACTTATAAGTTTCAACATCAATTTCTTGGTAATTAATTTTCTTACTAATAACTAATGTTAAGAAATTCCAAGCATAACACCTAAATGTTCAATTTTAGTGTGGATAATGTGGAAAACTACACAGAAATTGTGGATAACTTTTTTACTTTACATAAAAATTTGACAAATCGGTCAAAATATGGTTATAATGAAATTGACCATTTTTTTATTAATGAGAGAAAGGGTGATATTATGAGTGAATTTCTACAAAAAGACGATGCTCGTAAAAACCGAATTTTAGAGGCTGCGTTAGTTGAGTTCGCAGATAAAGGTTACAAAAAAGCTTCTACAAACACTATTGTACGTGAAGCACAAGTATCAAAAGGTTTATTATTCCACTACTTTATAAGTAAGAAGGAATTATATATTTATATTTATAAATATGCACAAGAAGTAATTACTAATGAAATGTACGAAGGAGTTAACTTTGCTGATCGTGATGTTTTAAATAGATTATTCGCTTCTACAGTTCATAAGATTAATTCATATATTAATCATCCTCTGTTTACTCAACTTTTTGAACATCATGCATTTATTGATGATGAGGATATTCTTTCAAGAACAGCAGAATCTTCAGCTAATTATATTTCAGAATCATATACAAAACTATTTAGCAATATTGATTATTTCTTTTTCCAAGAAAGAATTAATATTGATAGATCTTTAGATGTGGTAAAATGGACAATTGATAGAATTAGTAAAAATTGGATTACTGCTAATAACAATCGTTTTAAAGAAGATTCTTTTGTAGAATTAAAAGAAGAAATTGAAATCTACTTAGAATTATTTAGAGACGCACTGTATAAGTAAACAAAAAAGCGGTAATACCGCTTTTTTTATGCTATAAAAGGTAACAAGAATAAGAGTGCTGCAGCAATTAACGCAACATAGAAGAATGTAAACATAACATTAACTAGTAACGCAAATACTAAATTCGCTGAATGCATAATCAAGTTATTAGTGTTTGATCTATCAAATAGGTACTTAATGAAATTAATAACGGAAATCACTAACATCGCTAACAAGAAGAAATAATCAATTACAATTAATATAAGTGCAATAACCTTCCCAAACTCTTTACCACCCGATAATGCAATTGCTAAAGATACTATAATAAATGAAATAAGTGTTAATATTAAAAATCGTGTAAAAAACCTTTTAGGAGTTTTATACATGAAATCACTTCCTTTGTCACTATTGTAATTCTTTTATCAAGCTTTGTAAACAACAAAAGGCTCTTTTACAGAGCCTTTTTTGTTCCCTTGCTCCAACTTTCCTTAATTTCCCTATCGTTAGAACATATTCATATTCTATCAAAGAAAACAGTTTAAGTTGTGAATTAACTGTGAATCACGCTTCTTTTACTATTGCCACCATAGGTATTAATAAAAATGCTGCCCACGAATACA
>JAOZSP010000188.1 GCA_029939615.1 Candidatus Izemoplasma sp.
CAGCTAGTTCAAGAATTGAAACATCAAATGTTCCTCCTCCTAAATCATAAACTAAAATCGTTTGTGTTTTGTCTGTTTTATCAATTCCATAAGCTAAAGCTGCTGCAGTTGGTTCATTAATAATACGTTTTACTTCTAACCCAGCAATTTTTCCAGCGTCTTTTGTTGCTTGACGCTCAGCATCATTGAAATAAGCTGGAACAGTAATTACTGCTTCTGTTACTTTATGTCCTAAATAATCTTCAGCTGTTTTCTTTAAATTTTGTAGTACCATTGCACTAATTTCTTGTGGGGTATATGTTTTATTATTTACTTTTACTTTGTCTTTTGTTCCCATTTTTCTTTTAATTGATGAAACTGTATCAGGATTCGTTATTACTTGTCTTTTAGCAACTTCTCCCACTTGAATTTCACCATTTTTAAACGCTACTACTGAGGGTGTAGTTCTTGCCCCTTCAGCGTTAGCAATTACTTTTGCTTCGTTTCCTTCCATGACTGCTACACATGAATTCGTTGTTCCTAAATCGATTCCTATAATTTTACCCATTTTATTTCACTCCTTTTTATTCGCTTATTTTTACTATTGATGGTCTAATAACTCTATCTTTAAAAACATATCCTTTTTGTAATACTTCAATAACGATATTTGGCTCAACACCATCTCTTTTTTCTACCATTATTGCTTGATGGAAGTTAGGATTGTATTCTTCATTTAAAGCGTCTATTTCGCTTACTCCCTCTTCCTCTAATCCTTTTTTAATTTGATCTTGAATCATTTTAAATCCTTGTACAAAATTTTTAGTAGCTTCGTCTGTTACATCATGGTTTAACGCTAATTCAAAGTTGTCAAGTGGACCAATAAGTTTTTTAGCAAAATTCATTGCCGCGTATTTTCTTTCTGTTACTCGTTCTTTTTCCAAACGTTTTTTTACATTTTCTAAATCAGCTTTTTCTCGTAAATAATCATTTTGTAATTTCTTTACTTCTTCTTCTAATTCCTTAATCTTTAATAATGATTTTTCTTCTTCTGTCAAAGGTTCTTCGATTATAACCTCTGGTTCTTTTTCTTCTTCTACTTCTACTTCTTTTACTTCCTCTTGAAGTTTTTCTTTTTTTGCCATTCTTTACTCCTTGTATAGCTTCGACATATGAGAAGCCAAATATTTAACTAATGGAATAACTTTTTGATATTCCATTCTAGTTGGTCCAACAATTGCTATTGTTCCTGATTTATTCTCATTTAATTGGTATGGAACAGTAATAACAGTGCAGTCACGCATAGCCCTAATTTGATTTTCTTTACCTATGCGGACCGATATTCCTTTTTGCTCAGTATTTTCAACTAAGCGAAATATATCATTTTGTTCAAAGAAAGATAATAATTCTCTCACTCTTTGAACATCGCTAAATTCTGGTTGATAAAGCATTTTATTTTTTCCTGATAAATAAAATTTGCTTTGAGTGAATTTAGTAAACGCTTCTAAGAAAGTTTCGATTATTGTTTGATTGTAAGTCATTATATCTTTTATTCTAGAAGTATTAATCTCATAATGTAACTTTTCACTTACTTGTCCGATAGGGCAATCATACAATATATCATTAAAAATCTCTATAACGCGTTTCATATCCTCTAAACTAGTATTATTTGGAACAGTTATTTGCTTACTTTCAACGTGACCGTAATTTGTTACAATTAACAAAATACACTTACTCTCGCCAAGTGGCACTAGCTCAATCTTCTTTATTCTCGAGCCGTAAGCACTAGGCCCTAAGGCAATTGATGTATAATTAGTCAATTGTGATAATAGATTCATAGCTTGCTTAATTGCTTCTTCTCTTTTAATATCAGCATTTTCAAATAATTCATCAATAATATTAAAACTTTTACTATAATCGTTATTATCTGTCAAAATTACTTCAATATAATAATGATATCCTTTATCACTAGGTATACGTCCACTTGAAGTGTGAGTTTTTTCGATGTATCCCAATTCTTCAAGATCAGCCATTTCGTTTCTAATAGTCGCAGAAGAAAAATCTAACACTTTTGCAATTGTTCTTGAACCAATTGGTTCAGCCGTTTTAATATATTCTTCGACAACGAGTTTCAAAATTATTTCCTGTCTTTTTGAGAGCATTAACTCACCTCCACTAGCACTCATTGTTTCTGACTGCTAACAACATTATACACCATCATTTTAGCAGTGTCAAGTATTGAGTGCTAAAAAATAAAAAAGACCGATATACGGTCTTTAAATCTATTTTCTTGCAAAATCTAAAAAGGGATTTTCCTTTTTTTCATTAAGAATTGTTGTCGAATGTCCGTGTCCTGGATAAACAACAGTATTATCTTTACATTCCTTAATAATTAATTCAAGACTTCTTCTTAGTTGTGCTTTGTTTGCTGTTGGTAAATCAGATCTTCCAACCGTTCCTTTAAACAAAGTATCACCACTAAACAAAGCTCTCTTATATTTGTAACATACTCCACCTTTAGTGTGTCCCGGAGTATGCAATACTTTAATTGCTTCTCGACCCAATATAATTTCGTCGTGATGACTAATTAGTTTTAAACCGATTTTACGTTTCAATGCTATTGGTCTATGTAACGAACTTGATAAGTTTAAATTAGGATTAAATACGAAGTCTCTCTCTATTTTATGAATATAGATATCACATTTGAATTCATTTTCTACTTCATTAATTGAATATAGATGATCAAAGTGTCCGTGTGTAAGTAGTACACCCTTCACAAGAAACTTTTTTTCCTTAATATAAGCTTTAATTTTAGAAAAATTTGAACCAGGATCAATAATGAATGCTTCTAATTTTTCATTTATAATATACGTATTTTCAGCATATTCATTTATAATCGCTTTAACCATAGTTCATTACTAATTTTGCGCCACCAAATATACCAGCGTCATTCCCAAGTTTTGCTTGAACAATTTTTGTTCCTTTAACTGGT
>JAOZSP010000189.1 GCA_029939615.1 Candidatus Izemoplasma sp.
AATGATTACAGCATTTGAAGCTAGTGCTAGTGTTACATCTGTTTCAGTTATTGTACCAACACTTGAACGGATTACGTCAATTTTGGTACCTTCAACATCAATTTTTTCTAGAGACGCTTTTAAAGCTTCGATACTACCATGAGTATCTCCTTTAATTACAATACGAATTTCTTTTAATTCACCTTCACTCATTTGGTTGAATAAATCATCTAATGAAATTGCTTTTCCAACTCCACGTTCTTCACGCCAAACTCGATGAGCTCTTTCTTCAGATATTAAACGAGCTTTTCTTTCATCCGTAAAGACCATAAATGAATCTCCTGCTTGTGGAACATCATTTAACCCTGTAACTTCTACAGCTGCTGAAGGCGCTGCAAAACTAACTCGTTGTTTTTTGTCATTTGTCATTACTCTTACACGACCAAAGGTTGTTCCAGCGACTAATACATCACCTATTTTCAATGTCCCATTTGCAACTAATAATGTTGCAACTGGACCTAATCCTTTATCTAATTTAGATTCAATAATTGTACCTACTGCTAAACGATTTGGATTTGCTTTAAATTCTTCCATTTCGCTTGTTAATTGAATCATTTCTAATAAATTCTCAATACCTTCACCTTTTAAAGCTGAGACATTACAAAATATAGTATCTCCTCCCCATTCTTCAGGGACTAAATCGTATTCTGTAAGTTCTTGTTTTACTCTATCTGGGTTAACTCCAACTTTATCAATTTTATTAACAGCAACAATAATTGGTACTCCTGCTGCTTTAGCATGATCAATTGCTTCTCTTGTTTGTGGCATAACACCATCATCAGCAGCTACTACCAAAATAGTAATATCTGTTACTTGTGCTCCACGTGCACGCATTTCTGTGAATGCTGCATGTCCTGGAGTATCAATAAAAGTAATTAATTTACCATTTTTCTTTACTTGATATGCTCCAATATGTTGAGTTATTCCTCCTGCTTCTCCTTCTGTTACACGTGTATTACGGATTGTATCTAATAATGTTGTTTTTCCATGGTCTACGTGTCCCATAATTGTAACTACAGGTGGTCTTATCATTAAATCTTCTTCTTTATCTATGATTTCCACATCTTCAAATCTTGTTAAATCCGTTACTTGTTCATCTTTAATTTCTGCTCCAAATTCCATTGCTACTAGCTCAACTGTTTCGCGATCAACACTTTGTGTTTGTGATGCCATAATTCCAATCATCATTAACTTCTTAATTACTTGTGCAGCACTTACATTTAATCCCTCAGCAATATCTCCGACAGTCATATCAGGCTTATAGTATAATATACCTTCAACTTTTTCTTGATTTTGAACAGGAATATTTGATATTCTTGAATCTTGTTTTTTTGATTTTTTAGCCATAAAAAATCACCTCTTTCTTAGGAATTTACATATTCTAAAAACTTTTGTATAAACCCCTTATCAATAACTAAAACTATTTTTCTGTTTTGTTTCCCTATTGCTTTTGATATTTCAGTTGTATTGAATTTATCAATCACAATTGCATTATATGTCTTAGCTTTATTATTTATTTTTTTTGTTAAGTTATTCCCTGAATCATTAGCTAAAAAGATAATTGATTTCGGGTTTCTTGCTAGTTCTTTAATTACAAATTCTTGTCCTAACACTACTTTTCTAGCTCTTGTTGCTAGTCCTAGTAGATTAAGAATTTTTTGTGAATTATCCATTGAACATACCAAGTAATTCTTCGTATATTTCTTCAGGAATTTGAATTTTCAATTGCTTATCTAATTTCTTTGTTTTAATTGCTTTTTTAATTACCGATAAATCTTTCTTAAGGTAGGCTCCACGCCCGTTTAATTTACCAGTATTATCTATTGTTACAACGCCTTCTTTGTTTTTGACAACTCTAATTAGTTCTTTTTTGGGAAATTGTTCATTTGAAATTATACATTTTCTTAACGGAACTTTTTTTTGAATCATACTATTCTACGGTAACGAATTCCATCTTCTTTTGCTTTTGAAACAGAAATAATTTCAATTTTCCAACCAATAGTTTGTGATGCCAGTTTAGCGTTTTGTCCTCTTATACCAATTGCCGATGTTAAATCTTTATCATTAACGATACATAATGCTTCTTTTTTCTTTCTATTTGGGTTAACAGCAATTACTTTAGCAGGACTTAAAGCGTTTAGTACTAAGTCTTGAGGATTAGTACTCCATTCGAAAACATCAATCTTCTCACCTTGTAATGCTTCAAGTACTTCTCTAATTCTACTACCTTTATATCCGATAACAGATCCTATTGGATCAACGTTTTGATCGTGTGAATAAACTGCGATTTTACAACGATCTCCTGGGTCTCTTGCGATTCCCATTATTTCTACTGTTCCATCTTGAACTTCAGGACATACTTGTTCAACAAGTCTTTTAACTAAGTTTTTGTCAGTTCTTGATACAAAAACTTTAGGTCCTTTTGTTGTCATTTCAACTTTAGTAATATATACACGTAAACGTGCACCTTCAGATACTTCATCACTTTTTAATAACTCTTTACGAGGTAAACTTGTTTCCATATTTCTCCCTAAATCAAGAGTTACATAATCACGATTAAACGATACGATTTCAGTATTAATCATTTCATTTTCTTTTTCTTTAAATTCATCATAAGCTTTTTCTCTTTCAAGTTGTTTTAACCCTTGTGTTAAGATTTGTTTTGCACTTGAAACGGCAATACGACCAAATTCCTTTGGTGATTCTTTCATAATAATAGTATCCCCAATTTTAATTGTTTTACGTTTTTTACGGGCAACTGCAAGAGCTATTTCACCTGGATTTTCAACTGTTTCAGCTACTACATATTCAGCGAATAGAATAATTTCGTTCTTTACAGTATTAAATTCTATACGGGCGTTATCACTTGTATAATGATCTTTTTTATAAGCATTTAAAATACCTCTACCCATTACT
>JAOZSP010000033.1 GCA_029939615.1 Candidatus Izemoplasma sp.
TGCGGTAGCTTCTTACTTCATCATTAGGGTTCCTTATAATACAAGGCATCCACACAAATCAAGTCTTAGCTCCTATTAAAATAAGTTGGGGTCGCATTGAGGGTGATTTCCAATCATCTAGGATAATTTAATTATATATTTTTTTATTATTAAAGTCAACTTAATTAGCTATTAAAAAGAGAGAACTAAGTATTCTCTCTCTATTTGTTTATCCTTTTGATGTAGCCGTTTCGTTAACTTCAACGATTGCTAAAACTAAGAATACGAAGACCATATAAGTCGTATAGAAATACATCGGTTGAAGCATCCCATTTACGAATGCAGTTACATAAATTAAGATCAAAGCAAACCACTTAAATGTCGATTTACTTAACATAATAAGTTTAGTTTTTCGGAAGAATAAATATCCGAATCCTAACAACCCGACTATACCAAGTGAACTCGCTTGTGCTATTGTATTATGATAATTAAGTGCCCCTGTTTCAGATAAGTGTATACGTGAAGAATATAAGCCCCCGCTACCGAAAATCGGGTGTAATTTTAACTGATCTAAAGCAATTATCAAAATTGATAAGCGGTCATCGAAATAGGTTAAATCTCTTGACTGAAATGCTGAAATATAATCAGTAATTAACGAATAGTTAGTTTCAGCGTAATATACTCCAATTGTTAGTATTAATAGAAGTAATAACCCCTCTATAATTAGCCATATACGTCGTTTTTCAATAATTAGAATTACTGGTATCAGTATAACTACAAATACGCCTATTGTCAGAATTGATGATCTTGAAAGTGTAAGCATTATTCCTAGTATTGTTATTAAAGCAAAAATCATATACGGTAGTTTTATTTTTGCTTTACTTACTAAGTAACCTATTAATGGTATTGCAATTAAATTAGCGTATATTATTATATTTAGGTTTTCCCATCCTAGATTAATTCTTCTTTGTTGAATCATTACAATCGCTAAATCTCCTGATTGGTAGATAAAATACAACATTTCTAATGTAACTAATACTGAAATATACATTAGTAGTTTTGCGACATTTGCGTAGTTTTTCTCATCTTTATCTAGTGTATTAATAAAATAGAAATATAGCCCAATTACTACGAATATTTGTGAGAAACCAGCAAAAGTTGTAAATAAGTCTGGACTATTAATATGAGTGATTATTGATACTGCAGTTAAGATTAGTAATGGTAGTGATAAATATCCTTTTTTTGTTATTTTATGATTAATAATTATATCTAAAACTATTAATGATGCAAAGATAATAAAATAAGTTGTTGTAACTGAAACATTATCTCTTAAATCACTAAAACTCATTTGAATAAAAAAGGGAATTGGGATAATGTAAAAAATACTTTTTTTAGCAATGATACACAAGACACCAATACCGACTAATAGCGGTAATAGGTATTCTTGAATATGCCCTGTATAACTAAAGAAAGTAAGTGTTAATAAGACTATTAGATAAATATCGTATGAGATGTTATTAAGTAAATTTTTCATCCAAATCACCTTTATAAATTATATCATAAATATAGACATAAAAAAAGCAGTTATACTGCTTATTTTAATAACTCAATTAGTTCTGCTTTTTTAAGATTACTGTATCCAGCAAGCTCTTTTTCTTTAGCTAAAGCTTTTAATTCAGCAACAGTTAATTTAGTTAAATCGGTAGTTTCAACAACAACTTCTTTCACTACTTCAACAACTTTTTCTTCTACTATTTTTTTAGCTACTGGAGCTTTTTTAGGTGCAGGTGCAGGTACTACAACTTCACCAGCTAATCCTTTTTTAGCGATTTCACATATTGCAGCAAATCCAGAAGGATCTGTAATTGCGATATCTGCTAACATTTTACGGTTAACTTCAACTCCTGCTAATGTTAAACCATTAATAAATTTTGAATATGATAATCCATTAATTCTACATGCAGCGTTAATTCTTGTAATCCATAATTTACGAAAATCTCTTTTTCTTCTTCTACGATCACGATAAGCATAAGATAATGATTTCATTACTTGCTCATTAGCTGTTTTATATAATAAATGTTTACTTCCGAAATAACCTTTTGCTTGTTTTAATACTTTTTTACGTCTTTTTCTAGCGACATTTCCGCCTTTTACTCTTGGCATTATTAATTCCTCCTATATTTACTTCACGTTTGAAATTTGATGTTTTATTCTTTTCATATCACTAGCACTAACAAAGTTTGCGTTTCTGTGATGTCTTTTTGAATTTTTATTTTTTGAACTTAGTAAATGTCCTCTATTTGCGTGAGAAACTTTTACTTTTCCAGATGCAGTTCTTTTTACTCTTTTTTTGGTACCAGAATGAGTTCTCATTTTTGGCATAGTTTTCACTCCTTATTTTTTATCATTTTTTTGGCGTTATTGTCATGAACATATTACGACCATCTAATTTTGCTCTACTTTCAATTGATGCTAAATCTTCACATTTTTCAGCAAATTTTTTCATTACTTCGCGTCCTTGATTAGTATACGCCATCTCACGCCCTCTAAAACGGATTGAGATTTTTAACTTGTCACCTTTTTCTAAGAATTTACGACCGTTACGTAGTTTCGTCTCGAAGTCATGAATGTCAATCTTTGGTGAAAGTCTGATTTCCTTTAATGAAACGACTTTTTGATGTTTTCTAGCTTCACGTTGTTTCCTTTGTTGTTCGTATTTGAATTTATTGTAATCCATGAATTTAGCTACAGGTGGTTTTGCGGTTGGAGCTACTAGTACTAAATCTAAATTTTTATCATAAGCTAGATTTAGAGCTTTATATGTGCTCATAACACCAAGTTGTTCACCAGTATCTGTGATTACCATAACTTCTCTACTACGAATTCCTTTGTTTACTAAACCTTCATCTTTTCGTTTCGCAGGTACTTGACTGTATTTGTTTATAGTTACACCTCCCGATATAATTTTTTTTGTGTGGAAAGCATATAAAAAGTGTGCGTACATAATGTACCCACACTAAAATTTTTATTTTAGTTTTGTAGCTTCTACCTATTGATATGTTCAATCAGGTGAGAGTGGGTACTCTTCTTTCCACGAATGATTATTGCAAAGATAATTATAACAAACTATCCAATATTGTCAATACTTATTTATCATCTTTTGGAGTTATAAAGTTTTTAGCGTAATCTTCTTTGTTTATTTGGCGGTTTCTAGCAATCGCTAAAGCACCCTTAGGAACATCTTTAGTCACTGTACTACCAGCTGCGATAAACACGCGATCACCTACTGATACGGGTGCGATTAAGTTTGTATTACATCCGATGAAAACATCATCACCAATAATTGTTTGATGTTTTTTAATACCATCATAGTTTACGGTAATACTACCGCATCCAAAGTTAACATTTTTACCAGTAATTGTATCTCCAATATACGCTAAATGAGAAGCTTTTGTTCCTTCTCCAATAATTGATTTCTTAATTTCAACAAAGTTACCAATACGGTTTCTTTCTCCTATTACTGCGCCTTGACGTAGATGAGCAAATGGACCAACTGTAGCATCTGATTTTATTTCACTATCAAATATTAAGCTATGTTGAACGCGAACATTATTGTGGATAACTGATGAATGAATTTCTGTATTTGGTCCAATTTTACTACCACTTTTTATAACACTATCTCCTGTTATATAAGTATTAGGATAAATAATTACATTACTTTCAATTGAAACATTATATCCAATAGTTACTGTTGAAGGAGTAATAATACTAACACCATTTAACATGTGTTGACGATTAATTACATTACGCAAATAATGCTCTGCAATGCTTATTGAGTATAAATCATTAACACCCATTACTTTTGCGTTATCCCATAACTCAAAAGTATCTACTCTATAATCTGGTTTCATTATCTCAACAATATCAGTTAAATAATATTCTTGTTTTTTCTCATTTAATTTAATTTTATCAATTACTTTAAACAAGATAGCGTTATTAATAACATATATCCCTGTATTAACTTCATTAATACGTTTTTGTTCAAATGTACAATCATTGTGTTCCACGATTGATTCTATATTCCCGTGTTCATTTCTAATTATTCTTCCGTAACCTTTTGGTTGTGCAAATTTTGTAGTAAGAATCGTTAAATCATTATCTTTATCCTTGTGATAATTCATTACTTTATTAATTACTTTATCATCAACTAAAGGCATATCACCAAGCATGATAATTGTAGTACCTCGTTTTTTTGCCATAATATCACGAGTTACCATTAGGGCATGTCCTGTCCCTTTTTGAACACTCTGAACAGCGTAATTAACTGAGTCCCCAATAATATCCATTAAGATTTCTTTTTGATATCCAACAACAATTGTTGTTTCATCAATAATACTTTTTTCAATGTTCTCATAAATATACTTAATCATCGGTTTTTTTAGAATCGGAAATGCACATTTTGGTAATTCTGTTCTCATTCTTGTACCTTTACCTGCAGCTAAAACTATCGCAAAATTTTTCATTTATACTTCCTCCTTGACTAAGTTTATTATCCCTACAATTTTTTTCATATACATATCTAAATCACTTTGTTTTTCACAACTCAAAGTTACTCTCACTAGAGGTTCTGTACCACTTGCTCTAACTAAGACTTTTCCATTATCTTTTAGTATTCCTTTAACTTCTTCTATTTCTTTAATTACACGTTTATCGTTGATAATCTCTTTATTAAATGTTCTTATATTAACCATTTCTTGAGGCCACATATGAATATCCTTTGTCAATTCTTTTAAAGATTTTTGTGTGTTTCCTAAAATCTTTAGTAAATACAAGCTAACCAGTAATCCGTCCCCAGTATTTATATAATCTCTTAAGATAATATGTCCACTATTTTCTCCACCTATTGAATAGCCATTCTTATTCAATTCCTCTAAAACATATTTATCTCCAACACCAGTTAGAACTACTTTAATTCCTTTTCTATCAAAAGCTTTTATGATCCCTAAATTGCTCATACTTGTTAAGACAACAGTGTCTTTTTTTAATAAACCTAGTTCTTTTAAATAACAAGCTATAATATAAACTTGTTTATCCCCATCAATTACTTCTAAATCATGATCAACCACTAAAACGCGATCTCCATCTCCATCATAACTAAATCCAATATCCAAATTCTTTTCTTTAACTAATTTTTTTATACTTTCTAAATGGGTACTACCTACACCATTATTTATATTTTTTCCATCAGGTTGAGCACCTACTTGGTAAAATGTCTCTACCATTTCTCTGAAAACGCCTAGACTTATTAAGTAATTTGCGCCGTTAGCACTATCAATACCTACTTTTAACTCAGTATTAAATAAGTCCATGCTTTCTAGAAGATCTAGATATAGATCTAACACATCTTCTCCACTAAATACTTGTCCAAGTTTTTGAACTTTGTATTCTCCAGAATTATCGATGAAATCTTCAATTTTTAATTCTTCATCTATATTAAGTTTGTTTCCTTTATTAAACACTTTAATCCCATTATCCATAAAAGGATTATGAGATGCAGTAATCATAACTCCTGTAATATCTTTTTCTTTAGAATACAAACTGATTAACGGTGTACTTACAACTCCTGCAATCATTACATCAATTCCTAAACTTTGTGCACCAGATACAACACTATACATCAATTCACTACTAGATTCCCTTGTGTCCATTCCAACAACTAATCGTGAAGTGTTTAAAACTGTTTTCAGACTTTGTCCTACTTTAAATGCCATCCCATTAGTTAATTCTAATCCAAATCGTCCTCTTATACCATCTGTTCCAAAATATTTTGTCATTATTTTTTCCTCCATTATTCAACAGTAACACTTTTAGCTAAATTACGTGGTTTATCAATATCATATCCACGTTCTAATGCTGCATAATACGCTATAAACTGTGCGGGAATAACAGTTAGTAACGGACTAAACAATTCAAAAACATCATCAATAACAATTTGATCATCACTTTCATGAATACTTCTTGTAGATATAATTAATGTTTTTGCACCTCTACTCTTAACTTCATTTAAATTAGAACGAGTATTTTTATTAATACTTCTTTGTGAAATTATTGCGATAACTGGAGTATCTTTTTCAATTAAAGCAATTGTTCCATGCTTTAATTCTCCAGCAGCAAAACCTTCGGTTTGAATATAACTAATTTCTTTCAATTTTAAACTCGCTTCTAAACAACTATAATAATCGATACCTCTTCCAATATAGAAACAATTACGTTTGGTTAAGTACTCTTTCACTAATTGCTCAATATAGTCTTTTTTATCAATAATGTTCTCAATACTAATTGCAACTTTACTTAACTCTTTACGTAAATCAATATGTTTATCACTAAGACCATAAGCTAGTATTGCTAATATAACTATTTGAGCTGTATAAGCTTTTGTACTAGCAACCGCTATTTCTGGTCCTGCGTGGATTTCAACAAAATTATCTGCTTCTCTTGCTAAAGTGCTTGTTTTAACATTAGTAATAGTTAATGAACGATAACCTTTAGCTTTAATATTAACTAGTCCCGCACGTAAATCTGCGGTTTCACCTGACTGTGATATAAAAATAAATAATGGTTTTTTAGACAATAAAGGCATATTATAAGCGAATTCACTAGCAATATGAACTTCACAAGGAATATTTGCCATTTTCTCAAATAGTTCACGACCAATAAACCCAGCATTCATACTTGTTCCTGCTGCGATAATGTATAACCGATCACTCATAGCTATTGCTTCGCTTGTTTTTCCATTTAAGATAACTTTATCACCATCAAAATACTCGTTAATTATTGTTCTAATAACAGCTGGTTGTTCATTGATTTCTTTTAACATGAAATGAGAATATTCCCCTTTTTCAATATTAAAATAATCAATATCTATTGTTTTAATTTCATGTGGTACTTCTTTACCAATAATATCTTTTATTGTATAACTAGCTCCATCAATCTCAACAAAAGTTTTATCTTCTAAAGGAACATATTGTGTAGAATAACCTACACAAGCCATTACATCACTAGCAATGATTATTCCATCGTCGTTAATACCAAGTAATAAAGGGCTTTTGTTTTTACAAGCATATAAATGATTAGGATCTTCAGTATCAATAATCGCTAAAGCATATGAACCTTCTAATAAACTCATTGTTTTCCTAATTGCTTCAGAAACACTCATTTTATAACTATATCTTTCAATTAAATGAGCAATTACTTCTGTATCAGTATCACTTTCAAAAACAGTTTCCTTTAATTTAGTGCTTTTTAATTCTTTATAATTGTCTATAACACCATTATGGACAACAAAAAAACGGCCTTTAGCAGAATTATGGGGATGTGAATTCACCTGGTTTGGTTCACCATGTGTTGCCCATCTAGTATGACCTATTCCTAAACAAGATTGGAATGTATAGTCTGTAATACTTTCTAAATGAGCTACTCGTCCTTTATCTTTAAACACGCTAAAATGATTGCTATCACAATCTTTTAACGCAATACCGGCCGAGTCATATCCTCGATATTCTAAACGCTTCAAGCCATTAATAATTATTTCTCTTGCATCTTTTAATCCTAAATACCCAACAATTCCGCACATCGAAATCAACTCCCTACTTACAAATAGTAATATACCATATGTCCAATGGTTTTTCAATAACTGAAAATAAAAATCTTATTAATTATTTTATATCTTTTTCACTATATCTTCTTATAATTCCAAAAGTGAAAATAATAATCATTCCCATTATGAAAACATCTCCATACATATAGCTAAATGTATGATTAAAATCAATAAGATCTGGGAAAAGAAAGTTTATAGATTTACTAAAGTGATTTTGACTTTGGAAATCTACTCCATATTCAAGACTAAATGAAGAAATTAAGTACCCAACAAAGGGAATCATTAGAATATAGATATGCTTATACATTACTACTAGTAAGATATTTAGTAATGAGTAATAACAAATGAACAATACTACCCTTAAGTAGATAACTAGTAAAGAATTTACATCGATATCATAAGGAGTTAAACTCCATATAATCGCAAATAATAAGTATATTACTGTTCCAAAAAAGATATTAATTAATAACGTAATAATCGCTTTACTCATTACAGTTTTTATTCTCGAAACACGAGTCAGAAAAAAGATATCATAATCACTCAAAATAAAACTATATAATACATTCATTAATATATATAGGATAAAGATTATTTTCATTATACTATATGAATCAAATAAAAAAGTATCTAAATAGCTTTGTCTATTAAACATTATTTCTGAATAATCAGAAAAAATGTTAGAGAAATATATGTTTAAGATCAATGTTAATCCTATTAACCCAAATGTAATTATATTAATTTTTTTTGAATATAAGAAGCTAAAATGGCCTTTAAAAGCACTTATCATAAGTAAATTACCTGTTTTTCTAGAGAGTGAAAAGCATTTTCAATATGACTAGATATTAAAAAGCTTTTACTCTCTTTATTAATATATTTTATTAATTTTTCAATACTATCATTATCTAATCCACTTAAAGGTTCATCCAAAATATATAGCTCCGCAGGAATCATTAAACATTGAATTAAGTTTAACTTTGCTTTCATTCCTTTAGATAGTCTTGAAATATTTTCATCAATTTTATTAATTAAATCAAAGTAGTTTAGTAGTTCTAAAAAGTCTATTGATTTATCCTTTTGCAAATTGGACAACTTAGTTAGAAATTGATTAACAGTTACATCAATTGGATATTTAGGGAATTCTGACATATAACTGATCTTTGTATTTACTATAATCTCTCCTTGATAATTTATAAGGTTACTTATCCCCTTAAACAAAGTGCTTTTACCACTTCCGTTTTCACCAATAACTAATGTAACTCTATCTTTAATTTGTAATTTTTCAATCCTAATTTCACAATTCTTATACTCTTTGACAAAATCATTTACCTCAATCAACATATGTGTAGACATTAAAATCACCTTCTAATTGGTCACTAAATAAACTTGTTTTCATATAAGGAAAATCATCAATAATAAATGTTTTTTCTTCATTATTTATTTCATAAGTAACAACAATACTAAATCGATAAATGAATTTTGAACTGTTTAAATATGTTAAGGGTAAATATAAATTAATAACATTGTTTTTTCTTAAAATAAAACTTGTTTCTAATACATTGCTCTCTTGATTAAACTGATAATCTTCAACATTTAAACAAGTATCCACAGTAGATGTATGAAAACATTCATCTCTAACTAAACTATATCTATGATTAAATGATACATTTGAACTTACAATTTGAACATTTGTAATTAAAATATTAGAATCACTTAAGTTTCCTAATTCTAAATTAATACCACTTATCGTATTTATTTCATTAACTTCTTCATGGGTTGCTGATAAGTTATTTAAAGATATATCACTTGAAAATTCATCATAAAATAAGTAATTAAATTCTCCGATACTTATAACTATTTCTTCACCATTCATGTAGTTTAAATGAAGAAATACATTTTCCATAGAGATAAGTAAATCATCACTAGTAAAGGACAGTTCAGCGGTTAAATACAAATTATAGAATTCGTCTTCCTGGTAATATATTGGGTTATCACTTTGAGATATGTTTGTAATATCAATACTTAAATCTTGATTATCATTTTTTAAAGACGCACTACTTAAATAATCATTATCGAAATAATAGTTTTGTGGTTGATTGGTAAGGACTTCAATTGTAAAAGTCTCGTAATTATCACTATGATATATAGAATATATATTATCACTTGAGATAATTACTAATTCTTTTTCATCTTTTACAAACAGTAGCACTGATAAGACAATTACTAAAATAATTACTGTTGAATACATTATTTTAGCTTTCATTTATTAATTCTTTCCTTAAACTATAATATTCCGTTGTTACAATAAATACTTCCCAACCACCTTTTCGACTTGAGCGCCAAAAACGATAATACTTTGCTACACCGTTACTAATCTTGCCTTCACCACAAATTTGAACTAGTAATTGCGTGTTAGTATCAACATAGACTTTGATTGAGAACTCTTCTTCGTAAGTACTATCCGTTGTTGACGTGATAGAATACGCTAATTCATCTTCTAAACCTAGTTTAAATCCAAATTCTTCACCTTCAGCTGACAATGTTATTGTTCCTGAAACATTGTATTGCTTTTTCGTTGATTCTTTACTCTTAAAAGAGAAATTTTCTGTTATTGCTGTTTCACCTTCATTATAAATAATATACAACGTTTCTTTAGTGAACGTAACTTTCTCTGTTTTATAAGCAGTATGAGTTCTCCAACCCCAAAACTTCTTCTTATCAATCTTTTTATAATATTTGGTGTACATGGCTTTTGTATAATCATCTAAAAATCTTGGGCTCTTATGCTCAAACTCAATTTCCTGATAACTAATATATTCACCTGCTGAAACAATATGACTATTAATTGATGATAAAAAGATAAAAAGACTTAATATAAGTAACTTTTTCATTAAAAACACCTCCAATAATATAGTATTATTGAAGATGCTATTTTTCTTAAATTAATTCCGATTTTATTTTATCTAGAAGAAGACACATGTCATGATACCCAAGATCAAATCGTCTTTTGATGTGTTTAGTGCTGAAATCCAGTACTCCTCTTAAACTCTTTTTAGGATAACAAGTATACATTTTGATACCATCTACTTTCTTATGTCTCATAGGTGAGAAAGTAAATAAATCAATAACGATAATTGTATCACATCCCGCATCAATTAGCGGTTGGAAGGGAGTATTATCGAGAAGTCCACCATCGTAAAATGTTTTTTCTCCTATTTGAACCGGCTTAAATGCAATTGGAATTGCACATGAAGCTAGTAGTATTTTAATAACATCTTCATGTTTAAATTTACTTAGTTCTTGATATGCAATTTGATGATCTGATTTGAAATAATGTCTATAATTCATTCTTATCAAATCAAAAAATGTACTCTTTTCAGTTCCTAAGTGTGTTGTAGCGATAAATATATCTTTGTCTTTAATTTTATCAAAATTGATTGATTCCTCCATCAATTTTTCTAATCTTTTAGTGTTATATACTCCACGATTCAAAAAATTAAGTTTTTCTTTAAATACTCTTTTATAAATCTTTTTTTCTAAACTAAATAGACT
>JAOZSP010000190.1 GCA_029939615.1 Candidatus Izemoplasma sp.
AATAATGATACCACTCCTAACCTTATGTTTATTATCAAATGAGTATAGTATTTCAAAGAAATAAGTGCCATAAATTGAAAAAAAAGAAGTTCTACAAAAGAGCAAATCTAATTTTCACTTCCTTCCTTCCTTCCTTCCTTCCTTCCTTCCTTCGTTATATGATACGATAATAGAAGTGAACCCAATTTAAATCAAATTCCAATCAAATATTAAGTCTTACATTATCGAATAAAAAAAGGCACCTCACAATATGTAGTGATAGTACCTTTGATAATTAGCTTGGAGGTCCCGACCAGATTTGAACTGGTGATCACGGTGTTGCAGACCATTGCCTTAGCCACTTGGCTACGGGACCTAAACTGTCCGTTAAACATTATAATATTTATGTGAAGAAAAGGCAAGAAATTTGAGCTTATTTATTGATAAATTAATTGTGAATTTCTTTTAAGCAATATTTTGTTGTATAATAGACTTAAGAATAGTAAAGGAGATAAAAATATGTCCTATGAAGTAATAATGCCTTTAATAACAAATATTGTTCTATTAATGAGTTTATCTGTTATTTACTCTCTTTTTAGTAGTCGTATAAATCAATCATATTTTATCTCGAAAATTATTATTGGTATCGCAGCATCTTTTGTCGGTTTAGTTGTAATTAGCAACTCCGTTGAAGTTGAACCGGGAATTATTTTTGATGGAAGGACAATGGTTACACTACTAACAGGTATGTACTTTGGATTTATTCCTTTCCTTTTTAATTCAGTCATATTATCTGCTTATAGAATTTATTTGGGGGGAAATGGAGCTATGGCTGGAGTTATATGGGTTATATTTCCTGGTATCATAGGCCTAATATGGCGTAAATATCGTTTAAAAATCAATTTTGAGGCTATGGATAAAGTTTCAGTATTAGAGCAGTACGCTTTAGCGTTCGTTGTTCAGTTAATTGCAATTGGAGTTCTATATATGTTCCCTAATAAAATCTCAAATAGCGCGATTAACGCCGTTTCATTCCCACTAATTTCAGTTTATCCTATTGGTGGATTGCTTGTTTCGATGTTTATGCTACGTTCAAGAAAGCATTTTTTTAGCAATCTAAAATTACTCGACCGTGAACGTGAATATAATGAATTGTTTAATCAAGGTAGTTATAGTAGTTTCTTAGTTAACCCTATTAATGGGAAAATTGAAAAAGTGAATCAAGTCGCATTAGATTTTTATGGATATACCGAAGAAGAATTTTTAAACCTAACACTTTTTGATCTTAACTCACTTCCAAGAAAGGAAGTTATAAAACTAATGGCAAAAGTTTCCTCTAAAGAACTTAGCCACTTCTCCCTTAAACACAAAAAGAAAAACGGTGTAATTGTTGATGTTGAAACAAATAGTACTCCAATCACTATACAAGGTATAGACTATCTTTATTCAAACATCCTAGATCTCACTTCTCAAGTTAAAACTCAGTTCAAATTCCTTGAAATAAACAAGAAATTAAATGCGACACTACAAAATGTAAAGGATGGAATAATAGTCTCAGATGTATATGGTAAAATTGAAACTGTTAATGATGTTGCAAAGAAATACTTCTCTAATAATCCAAAAATGATTTCAAAATCAATTAAGGATATTGTTCAATTGTCATCCCAAAACGGTGATTCACTGTTTGCTGACATCTATGATAACATGATAAGTACTGTATCTCCTTTCTCAACAAAAGAGCCTTTCATAAATATAAAAAGTTCTACCACGAAAAACCCTTTCTATGAGTTTTCTCTTTCACCAATCTTTTTTGAGAATAACTTAATCGGAGGTTCTATGTTCGTAATTAGAGATGTAACTGCAATTTATTCAAAAAATAGGGAAATAGAATATGCCAGCCAACATGATTTCCTAACAGGCTTATACAATAGATACTTTATTGAAACTGAACTAAATCGCCTTGATACAGAAAGACAACTTCCTCTATCAATTATTTCTGGAGATATTAACGGCTTAAAACTAATTAATGATTCATTTGGACATGCTGAAGGTGATAATTTAATTAATGAGATTGGAAACATCCTTAAAAAAGCAACTCGTAGTGAAGATATTATTTCAAGATGGGGTGGTGACGAATTCCTTATACTACTCCCACAAACATCTTATGAAAACTCAAAAAAGGTAACAGACAGAATTTATGATTTATGCAGTAAATCAATGTTTGATATAGTCACTCCAAGCATTAGTTTAGGTATTGCTACAAAAATTAATACCAATACTTCTATCAATACAATTATTACAGAAGCTGAAAAGCAAATGTATGCAAATAAACAACTTGAAAGCAAAATAATGCATAATGAATTTTTAAGCAATATAATGGCTAAAATAGAAAAAATTCATCCTGAGTTAGATGCTCACTCAAAACGAGTTGCCACAATGATTGAGCAATTTGGTGAATATTTAGGACTTATAGCAACGGAAATAGGAATTTTAAGATTACTCGCTCAATATTATGATATTGGATGGATCGCAGTAGAAAAAACAATTCTAAAGGTTGGAAAACTCTCAGAAAAAGAAATTGAATTGGTTAAAATTCATCCTGACGTTGGTTTCCGCATTATGAAATCCATTCCTGAACTTATTCATCTAGCAGACTTAATTTATCGTCATCATGAAAGCTGGGACGGGACGGGTTACCCCGAACAAATAAGTGGGGAAACCATTCCCTATTACTCCCGTATTCTCGCAATTGTAGATGCATATGACTTAATGATGAATATCTCAGTTGATAAAAAAGTATTGTCTAGACATGATGCAGTAATCGAGTTAAAGAAAAATGCTGGAACCCAGTTTGATCCAAAACTTGTGAATCAGTTTATTGATATGTTAACAAAATAAAAACAAAGTCAAATTAAAATGGAACCTATAAAATAGACACTCATAAAAAGAGTAACTATTTATAGGTT
>JAOZSP010000191.1 GCA_029939615.1 Candidatus Izemoplasma sp.
GTTATCTTTTGCTAGTGAGATTTGTTGCCACTGCACTGGTGATAATTCACCTGTTCTAATACTATTAGAATGAATTCTTGATTCGGAACTTAACATCCTACCTACTAATTGATCACTACCCATTTCTAAACTGAAGAAAGCAATGTAAGGTTTTTCTTTCATTTTAGCTACATTAGCAGCAATATTTAAAGCGAATGCACTTTTACCCATTGAAGGACGTGCGGCAATAATCATTAGTTCTGAAGGTTGCAAACCTAAAGTATATTCGTTAATTTCAACATACCCTGTATCAAGTCCAGTTAATTTACCAGCATTGTTTTTTGCGCTTTCTGTTTTTCTGATTACTTCTTCTGCTACTTCTCCGATTTTAACAAAATCGGTCGTTCTTCTTTCTTTTGCAATATCAAAAATAGTTTTTTCCGAATTATCAACAAATGAGATTGCATCCTCATTAGTAAAGCCATCGTCAATAATTTGACGACATGCATCCATAATTCTTCTTGTAATAGATTTATCTCTAACTATGTTGATATAGTTAGGTAAATTGACAATAGAAGGCACACTGTTAATTAGTCCCAAAATATAATCAATACCACCTGCATCATTTAATAAACCTTTTGTTTCTAATTTATTAGATAATGTTGTGTAATCAATTTCAATATCTTCTTGGAATAATTCAATCATTGCTGTATAGATTACTTTATGTCTGTAAGTATAAAAATCATCACTTTCGATTTTGTCAATCAGGGTTTTCATAACTCCTTGATCAACGAAAACACTTCCTAATACAGCTTGTTCTGCTTCGACGTTATGGGGTGTAATTTTTTCCATATAATCCCTCTATTCTTCAACAACTAAGACTTCGATTTTAGCTAATACGCTTTTATGTAATTTAACATCTACTTGATAATTCCCTAAAGATGAAATGTTTCCTTTAAGTTGAATTTTTCGTTTATCAACAGTGATTTTATGTTGTTTCTTAAATGCTTCTGCAATTTGTTTGGAATTAATTTTACCAAAGAATTTACCGTTTTCGCCAATTCTAACGAATACTTTAACTGGTAATTTTTCAATTTTTTCCTTTACGTCTTTCATTTCCTCATAAATTTTTAGCTCTTCTTGTTCTTGTTTTGCTTTTTCCATCTCTATAGAGTGTAAGTTTTCTAGTGTTGCTTCAATAGCTATTTTACTTGAAAGTAAGTAGTTACCATATCCAGCAGCTACATCGATTACTTCACCTTTTTTCCCTTTTCCTTTTAAATCTTTGATTAATATTAATTTCATCGGTTTTTCCTCCAATACAGATTCATTTAAAATTTGAATTAACTTTCCTTTTACTTGTTTTATATCGGCAGTTTCCACTTGCGCTCCGGCGTTATTTAAATGGCCACCACCGTTAAATTTCTCCATTACTACTTGAACATTGAAACCTTCTAAACTACGTGCACTAATACCAACAGTAGAACCTTCCAAATATCCAAGAGCAAAGCTTGCTACTGTGTCTTCTATTTCAAGTAAATCGTCAGCTACTTTTGCAAGTAAATTTCTTGAAGGATTAAAATCACGAGGAATTATAACAACGGAAAATCTTTTATGAAATACTTCTGCAACACTTAATAATTGTGATTTTAACTGAATTTCTTTTAACCCTTCACGTAAAATCGTTTTTACTTTAAACGTGTCAGCTCCATATTTTCTTAATATAGCTGATGCTTCAAAGGTTCTTGATCCGGTTCTATACATAAAGTTATTAGTATCAACAACTATTCCGCTTAACATTACTGTCGCTTCAAAGTTATTGATTTCAACATCTTTAGTAGTTAAATCAATCATTTCAGTTATAAGTTCAACACTACTTGAAGCATACGGTTCAATATGAGAAATTACTGCTCCACCAATTGCATCACTTAATTTTCTGTGATGATCTATTATTACTAATTTTTTTGTTTTTGTTATTAATTTAGGATCTATCGTTTGACTAAATGAATGGTGATCTACAAGTATTAGTAAATCATCTCGTTTAATTTGTTCTAATGCTCTAACTGGTGGAATGATATATCCTAATAATGTTACATATTCATACTCGATCATCTGTAATATTTTATGAACTGTTTTATCAAGATTCTCTTTATCAAGAACGATAAAGGCATCTTTTTTATACGCTTGCGCTAGTTTTAAAATACCCATTGCCGCACCAAATGCATCCGTATCTGGATGAATATGTGGAACGATATATACTTTTTTACTATCTTCAAATAATCTTTCTAGTTTTTGGGTGTTTGTTCTTGTTGTAATTCTTGTTCTTTTTTCGGCTGTATTTGTATTACCACCAAAATACATAAGATCATTTCCTTCAATATTAACAACGATTTGATCCCCACCTCTTGACAATGCTAAATCAAGAGCATCTTGCGCTATATCTCCTAGTTTATTAAGTTTAATATTGCTACATGCAATACCTCCACTTAATGTTACTAAAATATCGTTTTCGCGTGAAATTTCAGCAATAGTTTCGACTATTTTAAATTCATTTTTAACAAGATCCGTTAAATTGGCTTTATTCATAACAGCTAAAAGTTTTGAATTAGTTAACGGTGTAATATAATACGAAAATTCTTCACCCCAAGCTTCTAGAGCTTCTAAGTAACGCCCTTGTACATAACTACGATTACTTACATCTAAAACACTAACTGCATCATCTAAATTATCTAAACTTAACATTGCGATTACGCCCACAGATGCATCATATTTTCTTTTTAGTTCTTCTCGTTCAGTTACTTGTGTAAAGAATAGAACTTGTTCAGTTTTATTAATGCATACTTCATATTCATGCGTATATATTTTTGTTACAAATGTTGAATCTTTTTTTGATTCAATGATTTGCTCATAAACATCACTACATACCATTTTCAAGTTTCTGTGTTCTAATACATTTTCAAA
>JAOZSP010000192.1 GCA_029939615.1 Candidatus Izemoplasma sp.
AAAAATAGCTAGTGTTCATGGAAGATACTATGTAATGGACAGAGATAAAAACTGGAACCGCGTACAACCTTCTTATGATATTATTTGTAACGCAGTTGGTAAAAGCGCAAAAAGTGCAACTGCAGGAATCCTTGCTTCTTATAAAGAAGGGGTAGTAGATGAGTTTGTTTATCCTTTTAATATAATAAAAGAAGGTATTGTTACTAATAAAGATAGTATTATCTTCGCAAACTTTAGACCTGATAGAGCTATTCAAATTGGAACTGCAATGTCTAATCCAACAAAGTGTGGACTTGATTATAGTAAAGGACCTACTGATATTACATTTGTTTCAACAATGTTGTATAACAAAAGTGTCCTTGGCGATATTGCTTTTGGATTAATTGAATTAAAGAATATGTTTGGTGATGTTGTAAGTGACGCAGGATTAAATCAATTACGTATTGCTGAAACTGAGAAATATGCTCACGTTACTTTCTTCTTTGATGGAGGAATTGATAAAGAGATAAAAAATAGCGATAGAGCATTAGTTGCTTCTCCAAAAGTAGCAACTTATGATTTACAACCTGAGATGAGTGCTTATTTAGTAACTGATAGAGTATTAGATGAAATAGCCACTAACAAACATGATGTAATTATTTTAAACTTTGCTAATTGCGACATGGTAGGACATACAGGTGTAATTCCAGCTGCTGTAAAAGCAGTTGAAGTAGTTGATGAGTGCGTTGGTAAAGTAGTAGATGCTATTTTAGATAAAGATGGAGTAGTACTTATCACAGCTGATCATGGTAATGCTGAAAAGATGGTTGATGAAAAAGGCGAAGTCTTTACAGCACATACAATTAATAAAGTACCAATCATCATTACAAAAAAAGGTATTACTATTAAAGATGGTGGAGTACTCGCCGATCTTGCTCCAACAATGCTTGAATTTTTAGGGGTAAAGCAACCAACTGAAATGACAAGAAAAAGTTTAGTTATCAAAAAAGAGGATTAGTCCTCTTTTTTCTTTTGAAAGTGTTTTCAAGATGAGAATATTGTTTGTAAATTAAAGCGATTTACTCTATAATATCATTGTATGAGAAAAATATAATTATTATATAAAAGGAGATGAATTTTTATGCCATACATTAGTGATGTATACGCAAGAGAAGTATTAGATTCACGTGGAAACCCAACTATTGAAGTTGAAGTTTACACAGATAGTGGATCATTTGGGAGAGCTTTAGTACCAAGTGGTGCATCAACTGGGGAACATGAAGCAGTTGAATTACGTGATGGAGTTAAATCTAGATATTTAGGTAAAGGTGTTGAAACTGCAGTTAACAATGTTAACGAAATTATCGCGCCAGAAATCTTAGGAATGGATGTAACTCAACAAGTATTAATTGACAACTTAATGATCGAACTTGATGGGACTAAAAATAAAGCAAAATTAGGTGCTAACGCAATTTTAGGTGTTAGTATGGCATGTGCTCGCGCTGCGACTGATTATGTTGGATTACCTTTATACTTATATTTAGGTGGATTCAATGCAAAACAATTACCAACTCCAATGATGAATATCATCAATGGTGGATCTCATGGAGATAACAATGTTGATTTCCAAGAGTTTATGATTATGCCTGTTGGTGCTCCAACTTTTAAAGAAGCTTTAAGAATGGGTGCTGAAGTATTCCATTCATTAAAAGCAGTTTTAAAAGGAAAAGGATATAATACATCGGTTGGTGATGAGGGTGGATTTGCTCCAAACTTAGGATCTAACGAAGAAGCTTTAGAAGTTATTATGGAAGCAATTAAAAATGCTGGTTATGTTGCTGGTAAAGATATCATGTTAGCTATGGATGTTGCTTCAAGTGAGTTCTATAATAAAGAAAAAGGTGTTTATGTTTTAGCTGGTGAAGGTGGAAAAGAATTAACATCTGCACAATTAGCTGATTTCTATGTTGAATTAGTTGATAAATATCCAATTATCTCAATTGAAGATGGATTAGATGAAAACGATTGGGACGGATGGAAAATCATGACTGATAAGTTAGGTAAAAAAATCCAAATCGTTGGTGATGACTTATTCGTTACTAATACTGAAAAGTTATCAAGAGGTATTAACGAAGGAATCGCAAATAGTATTTTAATTAAAGTAAACCAAATCGGTACTTTGACTGAAACTTTCCAAGCCATTCAAATGGCACAAAAAGCAGGATACACTGCAGTAGTATCACACAGAAGTGGTGAAACAGAAGATTCAACTATCGCTGATATCGCTGTTGCTACAAACGCAGGACAAATAAAAACTGGTTCATTATCAAGAACTGATCGTATTGCTAAATACAATCAATTACTAAGAATTGAAGATGAATTAGGAGAAACTGCTGTTTATAACGGATTAGGTTCATTCTATAACATTAAGTAAACACATAAAGGACTATTAAATTAGTCCTTTTTTTATGACAAAAAAAGGAATTTTGTTTATTGATAATAGTAATATATATATTATAATTATTTATAAAGAGGTGTCTTACATGAATGAATTTGTACTGAAAAATCGTAATTACTTATTGTTATTTATAGGAAGTGTTGTCTCGAATTTAGGAACACAAATGTATAGTTTTGCAATGAGTTAATATATATTGAAACTTACAGGAGGAAACGCAGTTGCTGCTGGAATATATTTAGCGTTTGGTGGTATTGTATTTTTTGCTATTGCACCGTTTGCTGGGGCTATGGTAGATAGGCTGGATAAGGTAAAAGTTGTTTACATTACAGATTTAATCAACGGAACTACTATTGTTACATCTGGGATACTAATCTTTTCAGGGCTTGATACAAATCTAATTATTGTTGTTTTATATATAAGTAGTTTTATTTTGGGTATTAATAGTTCTTTATTTAATCCTGCAGCTAGAAGTTTACCTGCACATATCTTAGAAGAAGAACAA
>JAOZSP010000034.1 GCA_029939615.1 Candidatus Izemoplasma sp.
CAAAAGATATTAAAAAATAAATATGATTATCAAATGGAGGAATTTGCAGTATACGAAATTGCTTATAAGAAAAGTAAACACCTATTAATTCTGTCAGTGTTATTTGCATTAGTTTCTATTTTCTATATTCTTGATGCTACAGGAGTAATTAATACTTTTATGAATTTTAGTATATTTGTATTTCTATTCTTAATTCTTATTATTGTTCCATTTGCTTTGAAAAAGGGGAGTAAATTCGATGCTATTATTGTAACACCTGAATTTTTGATTCAACGAACAGCTAAAAAGGAATTTTCGATTGTTAGGTTTAACGATATTACAAAATTTAGAATAAATAGCGATGGAATAAATATTAAAAGTAATAAAGGTGCTATTTTATTAGGTCTTGATTTGTTTAGAGAAGAAATTGATCCAATTATCGATATTTTAGAAGCAAAAGGAAAAACATTTGATTCAGAAAAAGATTATATGGTAAGACCTATTGAGATAAAGATAAAAGATAATAAAATCATTATCATAGATATTGAAGAAACTTCAAAATCTGAAACTGATGTATTCTACGCTCAATGCGCTGTTGATTATGAGATGTTAACACCTGGATTCATTAATGAAATTATTTTTAGAAATAGTATGGTTGAAAGTTCATGTGTGGAAAATCAAAATTTAACGATTAGACTAAATCGTTTTGAAGTCAAAGGTGGACATCCAGAAAATACAACTTTCGGAAGTATTGATGTTGAAGATTGTATTCTTGCTTTTGAAGCTGTTAAATTGAAAAAATTAATTCTTCAAGACACTCACAAAAAGGATGAACCAGATTTAGAGTTAGATTTAGATGTTAATTTAATTGTAAAATATTTAGAAAACGCTATGATTTCACATTGGAGAAGTCTTGGTAAGAATATTGATTTATACTTTGCAACAGGGGTTCATATGCTACAAGTATCATTTAGTTTTAAAGAAGTAATTATTGGATGGAACAAACAAAAATAAGTGATTTCCTAATCACTTATTTTTTTTGTTGCGACAAATTATCTGCGATAGTATAATTAATAATAGAGGTGACAACTATGATTCCAGAATGTACTGACAAAAAGCAAATTTATAAATTTGGTTTATATGGATTATTAAAAAACCTAAGGTTTTTTGAACCTTATTTATGGGTATATTTTTTAGTTTCTGGATTAACATTTTTTGAAATTGGTATTCTTGTAGCTGTAAGAGAAGCAATTGTCTACATTTTTGAAATTCCCTCTGGGGTTTTTGCAGATCGTTTTGGAAAGAAAAACGAATTAGTCTTATGCTTTATATTATATATTTTTAGTTTTATAATGTTTTTCTTATCATCTAATATTTATATGTTTGTTATTGGTATGGCTTTGTATGGTTTTGGTGAAGCGTTTAGATCAGGAACACACAAAGCAATGATTATGGAATTTCTAGATTATAATAAAGTTAAAGAAAGTAAAAGTAGAGTTTATGGTTTAACAAGAAGCTACTCTAATATTGGATCGGTCTTATCAAGTATTTCCGGGATTTTTATTATATTGTTTTCACCAGATATATCTTACTTGTTCTTAGTTGCGATAATTCCATATTTACTAGATTTAGTTTTAATTCTTACTTATCCGGAATATTTGAATGCTAAGCAAGACAATTCTTTTGTTTTCAAGGATTTTCTCAAGGAAAACATTCTAAGTATAAAGTATACATTTAGCACAAAAAAACTTAACATTTTAATACTGGAATCATCGTCTTATCATGCAGTGTTCAAAACGTTGAGAGATTTTATTCAACCAATAATTTTAGCTATTGGAGTATATTACGTGTTATTTAGTCAATTTAGTGATGATGAAAATATACTTATATATGTAGGACTTATTTATGCCCTTGCTCAGTTATTTAGTGTTTTTGCAACAAGGAATGCATACCGTTTAGAAAAGTATATTGATTCTAATAGTATATTAAATATAGTTTGGTTATTAACAGCAATATCAATTGTTATGTTAGGTCTTATGATTAACAATATATATGTTGTAGTTATTTCATTTGTGTTATTTTATGTGTACTTGAATATAAGAAAACCGTTTATGGTGGAAAAAATCGCGAATAATACTGAAAGCAATAAAAGAGCCAGTGTTCTTTCTATTGAATCACAAATTACTTCATTAATAATTGTGATTTTAGCTCCGATTTTAGGATATCTAAGTGAAAGATATTCAATAAAAGTTATGCTGGTTTCGTTTGGTGTATTTATGTTAATAATGTACATTATTAAACCAAAACAAAAAAGTGCCTAGGCACTTTTTTTTAAGTTATTTAGAATTTCTTGGATACTATTTTTGGCTTCAATTGGTAGAATGTCATGTCCTTTTAAATTGTCAATAAAAGATATTCTTGATATTAAACGACTTTCAAGTAAATCAATATACTTTGAATCATTAAAATTAGGAATGAAACCTTGAACAGGAGATACTTCAATTTGTTTTAATTTATCAAATGGTTTAAAGATGATATCGTTTGTAACTATTTTTTCAATTAAACCTAAAGTGATTTTTGGAGTGATTTTCTTGTCTAAGAAGAACCCGGTATTTAAAACATAGCAATCTACATGTCTGTTTTCAAACAAATCTCTAAATTTAGCGTAGTCAGTACTTAATGGATATAACCTGAAAGGATTAGCATATGGTTCAATAATAAGTTGGTCTGCAATAACTCCATGTTCAGCACTTGACCTCTTTGTAGCTAATGTAGCACCTAGAGTGCTTGCGAGAGTGCTTGAATTAATTTTTAGAATTGGTGGTAATGAGTCATCTTTCATTATCCAAAAGATAGCATCAATCTTATTACTAAACTTGTAAGCACGTTTTTTTGTCCAAAATTTTGATTTGATAGCTCGACCATTTCCATTTCTAATATCCTCTGTAACTGGAACTAGTAAACCATGATTGTCAATTGTAACAGCGACGTTTTGAATTGTTAATAAGTACTTGTTATCGGGATCGTTAGTAGGGTAATCTTGAACTTTATCGAAGTAAGAAGGCTCCATTGAAATACTTGAACCATCAATATTGGAAATTATAAAAGCATCATCATGTAAAACAGTAACATCAAATTTTCCTTGGTGTTTTGAGTGTGTGATAGTGCTTTTCCCACTACCACTTAATCCGAAAACACCTGCAATAAATGTTTTATCATTTTCTAAATTAAATCGTTTTTGTCCACCATGGCAAGCAGTGTAATTATGTCTTGAAGCAACTGACCAACCCATGGTTAGAGTTGCTTTTTTAAATTCTCCAAAGTATCTTAAACCAAGTAATGCTCCACAGTTATTTTGGTGATCAAACAAACTGAGACCTGTATCAAACCCTGTAATAAATTCATCTGGATCAGAGTATAAGAAAATGTCACCTTCATTAATAACAGTTGAGTCGTTATAAAGTTTGTTCATTTCAGTAGTTTTATTTTGGAAATTTAACATCCAAGAGTAAAGAGTATTTTCATAACCCTCAGGAACTAGTAAATGAGCTTTAACAATGAAATCTTTATGAAGACCAACATAAACAACACCGTGATACATTTTTTTCTTTCTGGAATTGAAAATTGCATCTCTTAAGATATTTGCATAATCTTCAAGATTTGAATTATCAATTAGCCTTCTAACTTTTGCTTGTCTACCAGTTATTATTCCATCATTGAAAATTAAAACATTTGAATCTTGAGGAAGTCCTAGTTCAACTGCGTTATGTACTTTTAAGTCACTAATAATAGTTCCTTTTGCGTTTTTAGCAAGTTCATATGCTTGAGAAATAGAAGTTATTTTGAGAACATTATTACGATAAAATGCTGTTTCAATTGTAGAACGAATACGGCTGAATAAATGAGGAGAAGCGGTCCCGATTTCTGATCTTTCTAATTTACTTCTTGTAGACATATTTTTTGCCTCCTACAGATTTGCAACTAAAGCACTTAGTGCAATAGAATAAAATTTACTTTCTTTTGAGTCCGCGCGACTTGTTAAAACGATTGGTTTTTTAGCACCAGCAATAACACTTGCCCCAGTCGCATTTGCTAAAAACATCATTGTTTTATAAAAAATATTTCCTGCTTCAATTCGTGGCATAACTAAGATATCTATTTCACCAGCTATTGGATCATTGATTCCTTTGTGAATGGCAGCTTCTTTACTAATTGCATTATCTAATGCAAAAGGGCCACCAATTATACAATTTTTAATAATGCCGTTTTTGTTCATTTTTACTAACTCAGATGCATCTAATGTAGCTTGCATTTGAGGATTAACTTTTTCAACTGCTCCAATTATTCCTACTTTTGGATTGTTATTATCAAGAGCACGAGCAATTTTTAAACTGTTTTCAATAATTTGTCTTTTTTCATCAAGGGATGGTGCAATATTCATTGCTCCATCAGTCATATATATCAATTTATTATGAGTTGATACTTCTAATACTGATACATGAGATATTCTATTTGATGTGCGCAATCCAAATTCTTTATTAAGTGCAGCTTTTAATATGATGCTAGTATCCACTAAACCTTTCATAAGGAAAAAACCGTCATTTTTACTTACTAGTTTTACCGCTTGTAAACAAGCTGTTTCTTTATTGGGTTCATTAATTATTTGATAATTGTTTTGATCATATTCAAGATTTGATAGAAGAAGTTGAATTTTACTTTCGTCGCCCACTAAAATACCTTTAATAATATTTTCTTTTCTAGCAAGTTCGACTGCTTCTAAAACATGTTCATCAGCAGCACAGGCAACAACAAGTGTTTTTGTTTCAATCTGTTTAGCTTTATTAACTAGTTCGTCGATAGTTTTAATCATAGCCACACCCCTATTTATATTCTTTGTATGATTCTGTATTGTTTAAAACACGAAGAGCACCATAAGCTAATGCTTCCATTTCGTCTTCACCTGGGAAAACCATCACTTGTGAAATAAAGGAAATACTATCTTCAATAGATTTAATTATAAACTTATCATAAGCAAGACCACCAGTTAATATAATAGCGTCTACATTTCCTTTTAAAACTGTAGCACAACTTCCAATCTCTTTAGCGATTTGATAACACATAACTTCAGTCATAAATTTTGCTTGATGGTCACCAGACTTGATACGCTTTTCAATTTCAAATCCATCATTAGTTCCTAAGTATGCAACAAGCCCACCATTTCCATAGTTCATTCGTTGCATTTGTTTTAATGTGTAGTTACCACTTAGTGCCATTTTGTATAATGGACCCAGTGGAACTGTTCCACTACGTTCAGGCGACATTGGTCCATCACCGTCAAGAGCATTATTAACATCGATTACATGTCCTTTTTCATGAACACCAACACTAATACCTCCTCCTAAATGTGCAACTATAAGGTTCAATTCTTTATAATCTTTATTAAGCTGTCTAGAAGCTTTTAGAGTAACAGCTTTTTGATTTAATGCATGAAATAAACTTTGTCTTTTTATTGATGGCATCCCAGTGAATCTTGCAATGTCATTCATCTCGTCAACAGAAACAGGGTCAACGATAAAAGCAGGGATATTTCTTGCGTCTGCAAGATTTTTTGCGATAACACAGCCTAGGTTACTTGCGTGTTCACCTCGTGGAGCTTCTTCAACGAAATCAATCATTGCTTTATTAACTAGATATGTTCCACCTTCGATAGGGTTTAACATACCGCCACGACCTACTACTGCATCAAGTGAGTCAATTGATATTTTATCTTCTTTTAATGTATCTAATATAGCACTTTTACGGAAATCTAATTGATCATAGATATGTTCAAATGAATTTATCATTTCTGTGCTATGTTTTATACTTTTTTTATAAACTATTTCTTTATTTTTATAAATTGCAATTTTTGTAGAAGTACTACCGGGATTAATTGCTAGAATATTAAACATTATGTATCCTCCTCTAGTTGTTTTCTTAAAAACTCGACTACATTATAACATGATAGCGTTTTCACCTCAACAGATATTTTATACTTTTTTTACTGTTGTAGTTAAGCCCTAGAATAAGCCATTAATACATGATGAAAATCTTAAAATTTACCAAATGATTTAATTGATTTAAAAATATGGCTCATATATGACCTTTTTCATATATATATAATAATATAATATTATAATTACTTAAAGACAAATGAAAGGTGTGAGTATTATTATGATATATATTATAATAGGTTTGATTGGATTTGTCTTTTTCCTGATTTTTGATTTGTTATCACTTAAGAATCGTATTATCAGCAAATATATTTTTGCTTTAACAGGATTATTCCTTGTTATTTACAGTACCGTGAAGATAATAAGATTACCTTCTGATACTTTTGTAAACAATACCACACAAATTATTAGCTTAGATTTAGCTATAATCTTTTTTGGGTTGCTAATTTACTCTGTATTTATTGAAGTTGGAGTAAAAACATATAGACAAATTGCTGAGCATTCACTTGTAACTAATGGTACATATTCGTTAGTTAGACACCCTGGAGTAGTTTGGTTATTCTTAACTTACTTTTTTGGATCCGTGTTCTTTGAAAATAGTTTTTTACTTATTACCGCAATAGTTTGGACAATTATTAACACTATATATATCGTACTTCAAGAAAAATTAGTTCTTAAAAAATTGTTTAATAATTACGGTGAATATATTAAAGCAACACCTATGATACTTCCCAATATTACTAGCTTAAGAAAATTTATTACTATACAAAATTGGAGGAAATAATGAAGACACTAAGAGAAATGTTGCGAGATGAAGAGTATGATAAAATTTGGAAAGCATATTTAGGTTTTTTAGATTTATCAATTGAAGAATTTATGGAAATCCAAAACCGATTACTTATGGAGCAAATTGAACTTCTAAAAAAGTGTAAATTAGGCAAGAAATTCTTTGGTAGATACCGCATAAATTCAGTAGAGGATTTTCGTAGACATGTACCTTTAACAACTTATGATGATTATGCTGAAACGTTGTTAAATAAAAAAAGTAAGGAACTTCCTAGTGAACCTTTACATTGGGTTCAAACAACTTGGAAAGGAGGAGCTGGTTCAATAAAACTAGCACCTTATTCAAAAACTATGGTAGAGGAAAATACTAAGATGTTCTTATCGAGCTTAATATTATCAACAAGTAAAAGAAGAGGACACTTTGATTTACGTAATTATGATAAGTTTTTATACGGAATGGCGCCAAAACCTTATTTAACGGGGTATGCTCCATACATATTAAAACATGAAATAGATTTTGAGTTTTTACCAAGTACAAAGCAAGCAGAAGAATTGAGTTTTAAGGACCGTAATGTAATTGGCTTTAAATTGGCAATTAAGAACGGCGCAGATTTATTCTATGGTGTTTCAAGTGTTCTTGTGAAAATTGGAGAATCATTTATGAATGATACATCACGAGGGTCAAAATTTATTATGCCTGGTAATTTTAAACAGGCAGTAAAAATAATAAAAGCGTTTTGGAAGAAAAAAATAAGAAAAGAAAAATTGCTTCCAAAAGATTTATTTGAGTTTAAAGGTGTTGTTTGCGGTGGGACCGATTCAGATACTTATAAATCACAAATCGAACACTTATTCGGAATTACACCGTTAGAAATATTCGGAGGTACTGAAAGTGCAGCAGTTGCTACAGAAACATGGAGTAGAAACGGATTAACATTCTTCCCAGATGTAAACTTCTTAGAGTTTATTCCTGAAGATGAAATGAAGAAAGAGCAAGAAGAAAAAGGCTATAATCCTAGAACTATTCTCCTTGATGAAATTCAACCAGGCAATATTTATGAACTAGTAATCACAAAACTTCGAGGAGGAGTTTTTGTAAGATATCGTATAGGAGATGTCATGAAATGTTTATCTTTATCTAATGAAGAAGATGTGATAAGATTACCTCAAGTAAAATACTTGGATCGTGTAAGCAATATTATTGATTTAGCCGGATTTACAAGGATTACTAAGCAAATAATTGGTGATGCTATTAAATTATCAGATTTAGGAATCGATAATTGGACAGCTTGTAAAGAATATGGATCAGATAGACCATACATTAATCTATATTTTGAAAATAACAATAATCATTCATTAGAGGTTATAAGAAATTGCATAAATAAAACAATGAAGAAAGTAGATTCTGATTATAGTGACGTACACACAATGCTGGGGTATGATCCACTAATATTAACAATCGTTAAACAGGGGGCTTTTGATTTATTTAAGGAAAACTACAAAAGTGGAATTCCTAAAATTAATCCCGCAAAGGAAGAAATATCTAATTTAGTAGAACTATAGGGAAAAAAATACTTAAAAGAGGTGTATTATGATAGTTCTTACACAATTCAATATCATACCATTAATATCATTTATACTTTATGGAATTATCTTATTTATTATTTTAACATCGAACCGTACAAGGTTATCAAAATCATTTAGTATGTACGTAGTAGCGATGCTGATTTGGTCATTGGGATCTTTTCTAATGAAAACAGATGTTCCACCAAGTTCACTATTTTGGAACAAAGTACTGCAAATTGGATTTATTTTTGTTCCAGTTTTATTATTACGTTTTAGTTATATTTTAACAGATGAATTTGAGAAGAAAAAACTTGTACAAATAGGATATATAATCAGTTCTATTTTAGTTGTTTTATCATTTATGGGATATGTTATCAAAGAAGCTTGGTATATTGATGGAGAATTTGGATATGAAATTGATTTTGGAGCTTACATATTAGCTTTTGTGGGATTAATGTATAGTATACTTGCATTAGCTACCATGATTAAAAAAACATATTCAAAAGAAATTTCTGTAAGAAAAGTTGGGCTTGTAATTATTGGTTTAACATTAGTAATTGTAGGTGGAGCATTAAATCTAAATACAACAGTAGGCCAATATGGAATTGATATTTTATTCAACACCTTTAATGCTTTTCTAATTACTTATGCAATTTACCGTAATAAATTCTTAGAAATTAACCTTGTAGTAAAAAAAGGTTTATCAATATCTGTCTATAATATAATATTGTTTATTATCTATGCTTTTATAGTTATCCTTAGTTATAATATACTAAGTGTAGAACTAGGAATTACAAATCTTACTACAGTAGTACTAATGATGTCACCGATATTCTTTTTACTAGAACCGATTAGAATTCAATTAATGAAACTTACTCGCCACGTTTTCTACCGTGGAACCACTGATCGTCAAATAGTTTTAAAAGAATTTAGTGATTTAATAAATACCTCGTTAAAACTTGAAAAAATAATTGAATCATTAGTAAATGCAATACAAGATGCTATTGATACAAAAGAAGTAAATATTTTACTAAAGAATATCAATAAATATGAACTTCGTGCATCATCAAAAACAAATCCTGATTACTATAATAATTTCTTCACAATAAATCATCCAATAGTTTCATGGTTCCATAAACATAATCAACTATTATTAAAAACACAAATGGATAATCATATTTCATTTAAAGGGCTTTGGGATTCGGAAAAAGCAGTAATAGAAAGTATGGGGACAGAAATTTTAGTGCCAATTCGTTATGCCGAAGATTTAATAGGAATTGTAGTGATTTCAGGTCGAAATGATGAAACACCATATAGTTTTGAAGAAACAGAATTCTTAGAAACAATCATTAATAATGCTGCAGCAATTATCGAGAATGCAAAAACAATTGAAGCAATCCGTAAACAATCAATTACAGATGAATTAACAAAACTATATAATCATCGTTATTTCCAGGAAACTGCTAATAAATGGATAAAAGACAAGAAATATGTGCGCTTTGGGTTGGCTATAATCGATATTGATCAATTCAAAATATATAATGATTTATATGGCCATGCTAGTGGAGATATCGCTTTGAAAAGAATTGCTAAAATTATTAAATCAGTATCATCAACAAATGAAATGTTAGTACGTTTTGGTGGTGAAGAATTTGTTGTTTTATATCCAGGTATAAGACCAGAAGAGGTGTATAGAAGAGCAAATTTAATAAGAGAGACAATTGAAAATGAATTTTTGTTATCAAAAGACATTCGTGAATTCTTAACAGTAACTGTTGGAATATCAAATTATGATATAAACGGTAGTACATTAGAAGAACTAATCACAAAAGCTGATAACGCAGTTCATCAAGGTAAGCAAAGTGGTCGTAATAAAACAATGGTTTATAATGAAGATAATGAATTCTCAACAAACGCAAATTCACAAGTACAAGAAAAAATTAAGGATGCTTTCATTTCTAGTATTTACGCTCTTGCAGCTACAATAGATGCAAAAGATCACTATACATATGGTCATTCTAGTAATGTTAGTTTATTATCGGCAGCTCTTGCAAAAGAAGCAGGTTTTTCTGATAAACAAATAGAAACAGTTAAAAACGCTGGATTACTTCACGATATCGGTAAAGTAGGAATACCTGAATCAGTATTATCAAAACCAGGCTTTCTAACTCAGGATGAATATGAAACGATGAAAGGACACGTTGTCCAATCAATCAATATTATTAAACATATTCCTAATTTAATTGATACAGTTCCTGTTGTAATAAGTCATCATGAAAGATATGACGGAAATGGATATCCTCGTGGTATTAAAGGAGAAAGTATCCCGATTTTAGGAAGAGTAATTTGTATAGCGGATTCATTCGATGCGATGACGACTGATCGTCCATATCGCAAAGGACTATCTCTAGAACAAGCAATCTACGAATTAAGAAAAAATTCCGGAACTCAATTTGATCCAGAACTAGTTGATATATTTATCAATATGGCAACAAATGGAGATTTACAAAAACTAAATTTAGAAAACAGACCATCATTTAATTGATGCTCTGTTTTTTAATGATTTATTAAGTAAACAATGCAGTTGTTTTGTTAGTAATCAAACCATTAATACCACTTGTATTTCATTGACAATAATATAATAACCATGATAAAATATAAATGATTATTAATCAAATATTTTCAATATAATAAGGTACAAGTTATTAAGAAGTATCTAAGGAGGAAAACATGAGCAAAGTATTTATAGTTTCAGCAAAAAGAACGCCAATAGGAAG